>CAMGSK010000007.1 GCA_946061795.1 uncultured Elusimicrobium sp. | reverse complement strand
GCAGGATATGTGTGAGTCTGTCAGAGGGAAATGCCAAGACGGGTCTTGAGCAGATTCTTGTGACAGATTCACGTAAGGCCTATGGGCCTCATAAGAGCACAGTTATCACGCAACGTAAAATCCGTAAAATCCGTCCCATCCGGCATTGTTTTTTTTTTTTGATAAATTTTGGCTATGAACAAAATTTATCAAAAATCATTCCCCGGCTGCAAAAACGCCGGATTTACGCTGATAGAGCTGTTGGTGGTCGTTTTAATTATCGGTATTTTGTCAGCCGTTGCGCTTGCGCAATATCAGGTGGCGGCGGAGAAAAGCCGTTATGCACAGCTGGTACTGCTGGCTTCCCATATAAAAGAAGAAGAAAGCCTGTGGCTGCTGGGCAACGGGACTTTTGGAAATATGGCGGATTTGGGAATTGAAGTCCCGGGTTGCCATATAGGCGGCACTTATGGCAAAGACCTGTTTTGCCCGGACTTGCGTTTAACGTGTCATGTGGATTTTGGAATGGTATCTTGCATCCGGGATGAGAATTTGGGTTATGCGTTGTTTTGGGAGGGCAGCCCTCAGTTCGCTCAGGGGTACACCAAACAATGTTGGGCTAAAAACACCACGGCCCAGCGCGTCTGCCGTTCTTTGGGCGGGAAATGGCAGGGCGGGAATGAATACAGGGTATATCGTCTTTAAGTCACGTTTTCTTTTCTCTGCCGTTAGCATTTTATGGGCCGCACGGCCAGGCTGAAAGCCGCTTGTTTCATCATAAAAAACCCCCGGCGTTGCAACAATGCCGGGGGAGTCTTTTCTGGAAAAAATTACGCTTTTTTCGGAGCGGTTTTGTCCTGCACAAAGAAGGTGAAGAACGCGGCCAACAGCAAGCTGATACCGCCCACACCCACAGCGGCGATGGCGCTGCCGCCCAGCAGGTGTTTCATCACGGGGCCGAAGAACAGGTTTACGCAGATTTGCGGAATAACGATGAAGAAGTTAAACACGCCCATGTAAAAGCCCATTTTATCGGCCGGCAGGGAGTTGGAAAGCAGTGCGTACGGCATGGAGAGCAAGCTGCTCCAAGCGATACCAATGCAGACCATCGGGAAGATTAACCCCATTTGCGTAAATTGCACGCCGAAGAGCGTGAGGCCCAAAGATCCCAAGCCGATGGCTCCGATAGTCAAGCAAACGATGTGGATGTACTTGGCGGAGAATTTGGTCGTCAGCCACAGCAGTGCAAAGGCGAATCCAAACGCCACGCCGTTGTAAATGCCGAAGCAGGAACTTCCCCAGTTGGCGGCCGTTTCATAAGCGGCAGTGCCCGGTGCGGCGTGGAACACGGCCGACGCGATGCCCGGCGTAAAATAGACCCACATGATCATGAACGCGGCCCAAGTAAAGAACTGCACGACGGCCAAGCGGCGCATGGTGGAAGGCATGGTGCAAAACGCGTTCCACATATCGCCCAGCGTTTTGGTCAGGCTCAGGCCTTCACATTTGCTTTTTTGGAACGCTTCCATATCCTGCGGCGGATATTCCGGCGTGGTTTTTACCGTAATTAAAATGGCGGTAATCAATACTACCGCGCCGATGTAAAAAGAAAATTTAACCGTGTTGGGAATATGACCCAGCGGGGCCTGCGTGCTGACGCCCAAAGACGTCAGAATCTGCGGCAGGAAAGAGGCGATGACCGCGCCCGCGCCGATCATGACGCTCTGCATGGCGTAGCCGGTTTTTCGTTGTTCTTCCGGCAAAATGTCTCCGACGAAAGCGCGGAACGGCTCCATGCTGACGTTAACGGAAGTGTCCAAAATCCACAAAGCAATCACGGCCATCCAGATGGCCGACGCCTGCGGCATTAAGAAAAGCGCAAAAGCGGAAAAAATGGCCCCGCCCAAAAAATACGGGCGGCGTCTGCCCAGCCTGCACCAAGTGCGGTCACTGAAATAACCCACCAGCGGCTGTACCAACAGTCCCGTCACCGGCGCGGCCAGCCACAGGAGGGGGATTTGGTCCTCGCTGGCTCCTAAACGTGAGTAAATGGCGCTCATGTTGCCCATCTGTAAAGCCCAACCAAACTGAATGCCGAAAAATCCCAGGCACATCAGCATGATTTGTGTGAAACTTTTTTGTTCGTGTCGTCCGTCCATGATGCCTCCGTAAAATATATACTGCTTATTTTTATTATAACACGATTTTCGGTGCTTGGGCTCGTTCTCATGCGCGGCGAAAATTGCTATGATATAAAAAAGATCTTC
This sequence comes from uncultured Elusimicrobium sp., assembly GCA_946061795.1. Lineage (GTDB taxonomy): Bacteria > Elusimicrobiota > Elusimicrobia > Elusimicrobiales > Elusimicrobiaceae > Avelusimicrobium. The sequence continues at coordinate 16,467 of CAMGSK010000007.1, read as the reverse complement.
GGCCGGCGGCGTTTTGCTGCGGACTTGTGCAGAGGAATAAGTCATGGAAAACGAATCTTTGGACAGCGTAAACGAATATTTTAAACATCTCAGCCAAATTACGCGGGAAATGAACCGCGAAGAGATGACGCAGTTGTGGGCCCGCGTCAAGAAAGGCGACAAGGCCGCCAAAAACCGGATGATGGAAATTAATCTGCGTTTGGTGGTGCCTACGGCGAAACGTTTCCAGCGGCCCGGCATGGAACTGATGGATTTGATAGAAGAAGGCAATCTGGGGCTCCTGCAGGCGATAGAAAAATTTGAACCGAAAAAGGGCTACCGTTTTTCCACCTATGCCGTGTATTGGATAGAACAATACATCCGCAAATATATTGAAGAGCAGTCCGGCGCGATCAAGATTCCTTCCCACGCATGGGGAAACCTGAAAAAATGGTTTAAAGTATGGAATGACTTGAAAACGGAAAACGGACGGGATCCTTCCTTGAGTGAAATGGCCGCTGCGCTGGATTTGAGCGCGCGGCAGGTAAAAGCCATTATGGATACGCTCAGCGCCGCCACGGGGGTGGATTCTTTGACTGCGTTTTCCGGCGAGGAAGAAGAATTGACGCTGGAAGATAAAATCAGCGATGACGGCAAAGGCAATCCGCACGACGTGTTTCTGCGCAGCGAAAACGCCAGCGTGCTCCAGCGCAGTTTAATGAATTTAAATGAAAGAGACCGGGAAATATTGACGTTGCGTTTTGGATTGTTGGACAATGAACCCAAAACCTTGGGTGAAGTGGCCGAAAAAATGGGTCTCTCCCGCGAACGCGTGCGCCAAATAGAAGAACGCGCCGTGCTGGAAATGCGCAAAGCCGCCCGTAAAGCCGGTTTGCTGGAAGCGGATACGGCGGTGCGCCGCACCCGCAATTTGCATACAGGTTTGTCCGTTAAACAAAAAACCAATATTTTGGGCGAAGTGGTGGACCGGGGACCTTTGGCGCGTTTGCTGCGCCGCCGCGCGGCGGCCTCTGGCACTAAAAAAAGTTCGTCCCGTCCGGCGAAGTCCGTTTCCGCAAAAGCCAAATCCAAGGCGAAGACGAAATCCGCCCGGAGGAAACCGGCCCCCAAAAAGAAAAAATAACATACGTTTTTAATATCCGTCCGTCAGGGCGGATTTTTTTGTGAATACTTTACAGAACACCACGGACCTTCCGCCCGGGGTGTTTCATTCGTAAAAACAAGCAGGAGAAAGACCTCCAAAATGTGTCGGCGGACGTTCTCTCTCGCGTCTGCGGCGTTAAGTATTGTAAAATAAAAACATCTTCAGGGAGATTGGAATATGAAAGAGAAAACATTCTGCCTCGTCACGCCGGAAGGACGCTCTTATTTTAAAGCGTCTCCTTTGGCCAAAGAATTTTTTGATAAGGACCGCAACGTCGTGCATACCATGGGCGTGCTGCCGGAGGGGGAACTGGAAGAAATCAATGTATCCGCCGTCACCCGCAAAACCCTGAAAAACGGCAAGCTGAACGGAAAAGTGGAAGTGGTCTCTCTGGAAGATAATAAAATTACGTTCAGCGAGGAATATAAAGACGGCGTGCTGGTAAAAATTACGGACCGCGCCGCTTCGGAGGATTTTGCCAAAGATAAAAAAACCGTTTATCCCGGCACCGTTCTGAAGACGCATAAAGGCTCCTACGCTTTCTACGTCAACGGACAGGAAGTGGCGGAAGCCACTGTGTCCGCCAACGGGACGACGCTGGAAGTGCTGGGAACTATCCCCGACGGGGAAGTGAAGGAATTTAACGACAACGGACAGCCAGTGCTGGAAGCCTTTTACCGAAACAACAAACCCAACGGAGAAATGGTGCGTTATAATGACGAAGGCCAAGTCATCTCCCGTGAAAATTATCAAGAGGGCATTTTGAGCGGCTCCGCCCAATATTACCAATATATTAACGGCAAGCAGTCCGGTACCGATTGCACGTATAAAAATGCGCTTTTGCACGGGCCGCGCACGTCTTATTATTCGTCCGGGGCGGTAAAAACGGAAGAAAATTTCCGCAACGGCAAATTGCGCGGGGACCGTACGACGTATTACCGCAACGGGCAAGTGGAAGCCAAAGAATACTTTTTAGACGGCAAACTGACGGGGGAGCGGCTGCTCTATTTCCCGGAGGGGGGCGTCTGGTACCGCGAAAATTATAAGGCCGGGCGTTTGGACGGAGAAAGATTTTCTTATTTTCCGGGCGGCGCCATACGGCTGGAAGAATTTTATGTGGACGGCTTGCTGGAAGGAGAACGCAAGGTATATGCTAAAGACGGCGAGCTGATTACGGCGGAAGAATATCACTGGGGGTCTTTGGTTCACAATACCGAACGCCGTTCCGAATGACATCCGCCGCGTTGTGCTTATTGAAATATTAACGGGCAATTGTTCATCTGATAAAAATCCCCGGGGTTCGCCCCGGGGATTTTACCATTTATCCGACAGATTGGATTTAAATCCCTGCCGCTTGAGCGTCAATGCCCATATGCCGGCATAAGAGACGGAGCAGCTCCTGTGTGTTGATTGGTTTGGCCGTATGGGCGTTCATGCCGCTGGCCAGCGCACGTTGGACGTCTTCTGAAAAAGCATCTGCCGTCATGGCGATAATGGGTATGTTTTTGTCCGCCCGGTCCAATGCGCGGATAGCGCGCGCCGCTTCGTATCCCGTCATCACGGGCATACGGATATCCATTAGAATCGCGTCATAAAACCAAGGAGCGGAATGTTTCAGTTTCTCTACGCAGATTTGTCCGTTTTGCGCCCATTCTATTTCCATACCCTCTGCCGCTAATATTTCCCGCGCCACTTCATAGTTTAACTCGTTGTCTTCCGCCAGCAGAATGCGTTTGCCGCGCAGCGGACAGGATTTAGGAACGGTTCCCTCGTTATGAGAGGCTTCCTTCTGCTTGGAGTAGGGGTTTAGTCCGTAGAACAGCGTAGATTTAAACAAGGGTTTGGCGATAAATCCGCTTACGCCCGATTGCAGGGCCTCATCTTTAATGGCGCTCCAATCGTAAGCGGAAATGAGAAATACGGGGACGTCTTTGTTAATGCGTTCATGAATGGCGCGTATGGTTTGCAGTCCGTCCATTCCCGGCATTTGCCAATCTACCAGTACAATATCATACTCTTGATGATTTAGGAGGCGCTGTTCCATTTTTTTAACGGCGGTTTCGCCGTCTCCCGCACATTCGGCGCGCACGCCCAGCTCAGCCAAAGCTGCGGCAGCGCTTTCGCACAGTTCGGCATTGTCGTCCACCACCAGCATATTCCAAGCGGGCAGGCGCATTTTTTCCTCCGGATTGGGAACTTTTTTCAAATCCAGCGTAATATGGAACTCCGTTCCTTTGTCCGGTTCGCTCTGCACGTCAATGGTGCCTTTCATTTGATCCACCAGATATTTGGTAATGGCCATTCCCAAACCGGTACCCATGGTTTTGTGCACGCGGGCGGAATCTTCTCGGGAGAAGGATTCAAACAGTTTTTCTTTAAATTCGGCCGACATCCCGATGCCCGTGTCTTTCACGCGCAAATGCGTGCGCACGTATTCGGCTCCCAGGGGAGCGGGTTCTTGGAAAAGGAACACGCTGACACTGCCCTTGTTTGGGGTAAATTTTATGGAATTGGAGAGCAGATTAAGCAAAATTTGGTTCAGCCGGACGGAGTCGCAAAACACGTCTTCACTGATGATTTTGTGAATAAAAATATCAAATTTTTGGTGTTTTGCTTTTATTTGCGGCTGAATAATGCTGACCAGGTCGTCCATGGTTTGGCGCAGTGAAAGCCGGTCTATGTTCAGTTTGAGTTTGCCGCTTTCAATCTTGGACATATCCAGAACATCGTTAATCAAACCCAGTAAATGTTTGCTGGAAAGCTGGATCTTTTTAAGGCAGTCCGTCACGCGGGAAGGATTGGTGATGTTGGCCAAGGCGATGTCGGTCATGCCGACCACGGCGTTCATCGGCGTGCGGATATCGTGGCTCATATTGGACAAAAATTCGCTTTTTGCTTTATTGGCGCGGTCGGATTCCCGGCGGGCCTGATTGAGTCTTTTCATCTGGGCGCCGGAAAGCGCGTAATAATAAGCAAAAATCAAGAAAAACAGAAACAGCATCGCTGCGGCCGCTAAAACAGTCACGCGGGAGCGCTCTCTGCTTAAGGAACGGACAGACTTCTCCAAAGCTGTTTGAGGCATGACGGTAATGAGGAACCAATCGGTATTGGGCAGCGCGCTTAAATATAAATGTTGGTGCTGGCGGGAACTCCCCAGACGCACAAGCGCGGAATAGGGTGCTTTTTCATACATTGCTTCGCGTATTTCTTGTTCGTATTGCCGGAAATTTTTGCGTGCGTCAAGAGAGGACATTTTGTGAATTTTTTGAAAATAATTGTCTCCTTCCTGATTCGGACGGATGATAAAACGGCCGTCTTGGTTAATAACGTGGGAATAAAAAAACTCTTTATTTTCGTGCAAGAACAGGGCGTCGTTGATTTCTTCCATGGGAAATCCGGCCACGATAGCCGCGCTGGTTTTGCCGTCTTTCATGGGATATTTGGCCGGAAGGGCCAAAACGGCCAGGCGTTCGCCTTGGCCATCCGTAGCGTAGCCGATCAGCTTGTCATCTTTTTCCAGCAAAGACCAAAAATCCGTTTCTCCCAAGAGATTAATGGGAAAACCATGCACTGTTTGCGCGTCCCCGTTTTTGGAGTAAAGCCCCAAATAGGTAAAATCCCTCACCCGGGCGTTTAAATTCAGTTCCCGGAGCATGTCCTCTCCGTATGTGACCGATTGAGGAGGGGTTCTTTTGATGATACCTTCCAGCTGCTGCAAGCGCTCATCCATGATGGTCAAGAATTTTTGTTGGATGTGCCGGCTCATTTCCGTCATATAAAGGGTGCCTATTTCATGAATGGTTTGTTCGCTGGTTTTGTCCATAAAACGGGCCATCCATATGAAAACGCCTAAACTAAAGAGCACCATAACCGCCGCGCTGAAAAATAGGAAATGCTTTGTCTTTTTCATAAATCAGAATCGCTCAAAAAGGGATAATTCCATATATTAATATTATATCACAGACTGTTGTTTTCTCCGAAGAAAAACTGCCTTGAATACTATACTGAAAAATAATAGAATGTTGAGGTATCTTACTTTTAATGAAAGGAGCGTCCGTTTTTTTCAACAAATTCTTTTGCCGTCGAGTCTGAGCCTCGCGATTTCATGCTGACATTTCATTTTTGGCGGAGACCTTTTTAATATGACGACAGTAAACGTTTCAAACAAACAGAAAATTTTAATTGTGGACGACTCTGAGCTCAACAGAGCGATTTTAAAAGATATCCTAAACGATCAGTTCCTGATTGAAGAAGCCGAAAACGGAAAAGAAGCTTTGCTCCTTTTGGACAAAAGCTGTAAAGACGCAGATTTAATTCTGCTGGATATCGTCATGCCCCATATGGACGGTTTTGCGTTTATGCGGCGTCTGCGCCGAAAACGCCGCCAAAACTCCGTACCGGTGATTATGATCAGTGCGGAAAATATGCCTTCCGCCGTTGTACAGGCTTTTGATTTGGGAGTAAGTGATTTTATCAGCCGTCCGTTTGATCCCGAAATCGTCCGCCGCCGCGTGCTCAACACGATTATGCTGTACGCCAAACAAAAGCAGCTGCTGCGGATGGTGCTGGAGCAGGTGTATGAAAAAGAGCAGCAAAGCGGACTGATGGTGTCCATGCTGAGTCATATTGTGGAGTTCCGCAACGGAGAAAGCGGTCCGCATATTTTGCATATACAAAAAATTACAGATTTGTTCTTAAAATATCTGCCCCAAATTACGGATAAATATCCGCTGTCCCGGGAAGAGTCGGCGCTGATCGGTTTGGCGTCGGCTTTGCACGACATCGGCAAAATAGCCATCCCCGGGGATATCCTCAACAAACCGGGCCGGCTGACGGATGAAGAATATAAAACCATGAAGACGCATACCGTGGCCGGGGCTCAAATTTTGAAACAATTGGATAAAATTCACCAGCAGGCCAAGCTGACGCAAGTGTCTTATCAAATTTGCCGTTGGCACCATGAGCGTTGGGATGGAAAAGGCTATCCGGACGGATTGAAAGGGGACGATATCCCTTTGTCGGCCCAGATTGTGGCGTTGGCTGACGTATATGACGCGCTAACCAGTCAGCGCGTTTACAAACCTGCGTTTTCCCATGAAAAAGCCGTTCAAATGATTACCGAAGGGCAATGCGGCGCGTTTAACCCGCTGTTATTGGAATGCCTGGTGCAAATGGAAGCCGTTTTGAAAAAAGAATTGCAGCATTCTTCCGTTAGAAAAACGGGACGGCGGGAGAGAAACCTTATTGCTGCGCACATTTTAAACAAAATGAACGTGGAAAGCCAACGGAGTGAAAAATGACGCTAAAAGAATGTTATGATGCCTTCGGCGGAGATTATGCAGAAGTGACGGCCCGCTTGCGCAATGAAGAACGGGTTATAAAATTTATCGGCATGTTTCTGAAAGACGAAAGTTTTGCCAATTTGGAAAAAGCGTTGAAAGAAAATAATCTGCCGGAAGCTTTCCGCGCGGCCCATACGTTGAAAGGTATCTGCGGGAACTTGTCTTTTACCAGGTTGCACCGTTCCAGCCACGGATTGACGGAATTGCTGCGCGGCGCCAAGTTCTCCGCGGAAATCCCACTTCTTTTTGATGTAGTTAAAAAAGATTATGAACTCGCGAAGGAAAATATTCAAAACCTGTTGCGCTCTATGTGATATAGTAGTATGATATAACTATTATATGATAACAAAACAAAAACTCCAATTATTTTCCTATCTTTTTGTCTCTGTGGTTCTGTGCGCCGCTGTGGCGGTTCTGTATGCCAATTATCTGTCCCGGTCCGTTTCTGCTTATACGGTGGATGCATTGAAAGAATTGTCCTTGCATGATTTATATAACATTAACGGAACGCTAAATCAAACGTGGGACGAATTGTATGCGGCGGGACAGCGCGTGCGCGCCAACGCTCTTCAAAACGAAGAAGCGCTGGAAGCGAATCTTTCCAACCAGTTGGAATCCAGCCCTTTGGCCGCATTGGGGTTGTTGGATCAGAACGGGAATCTTTATACCGCCCGCCGCGGTATCTTGCCGGTGGAAAATACGGAGTATGCCCGGCAATTAAAGAGCGGAGCGGAAAAAACCGTTTTGTGGTATGACGGACATTTTTTCCCAGCGCTTCCCAAGTCCGCTTTGTTGTATGCCGTAAAAATACAGCCTTTTGAAATGGACGGGCGGACCTTGATTGCCGCCGTGGGCATCCAAGATATCAGCCGTATTTCCGCCAAGTTAAAAATAGACAGTTTCGGCGGCAAAGGGTTTTCCACTGTTATTGATTCCAAGGGTAATTTCATTGTTAATATCCCCAGCCAAGGGGGTATTTCCCAAACGGATAACTTTTTTGACTGGTTTTTGAAAGGCAAGTTTCCCAAAGACGTAAGCGCCCGGGCCCTTATGGAACAAATGCAGCATGAGGGAGAGGGCCTGTTTACATACGTCAACGCCGACGGCGTAGAAAAAGTGGTTTCTTTTATGCCCGTGCCGGATACGGATTGGACGTTAATCGTTAATATTCCGTCTCAGATTCTCAAACAGCAAACGCAAGGGTTTGTCTATACGGCTTTGGCTATGCTGGCCGGCCTGCTGGCCTTGTTGGTGTTTTTGCTGGCCTTTTTCTTCCGGATTCGTTTAAGCGCCGCCCAAGAAAAAGCGCAGGCCAAAGCAAAAGAAGAATTTTTCTCCCGCATGCGTCATGAAATACGTACTCCGCTCAACGGAATCCTCGGTTTAAATTATTTAATGAAACAGAGCACTCATGACCCGCAGCGGCTGCAGGAATATTTGGAAAAATCCTCCCATACCGCCAAATATTTGTTGGCCGTCATCAACGATATTTTGGATATTTCCCAGCTCACCCAGGACAAAATGAGCGTGGAGAACGCGCCTTTTTCTTTGCAAAATACAGTCGTCGCGCTGGAATCCGTGTTGCGTATGCACACGGAGGACAAAACAATGGGGCTGGTGGTGGATGCGCGCCTGCCGTATCCGCATGTGCTGGGAGATGAAATGCGCTTGGAGCAAGTGCTGCTGAACGTGCTGGACAACGCCGTCAAATTTACACATAAGGGCGGTACCGTCACGCTGCGGGCGCGGCAGGAGGAACCCTCCGGCGGAAAAGTCGTCACCCGCTTTGAGGTGGAAGACAACGGCTGCGGTATGTCCGATGCATTGCAAAAACATATTTTTGAATCTTTTCATCAGCCGCCGGGCCGGGTGTCTCCCGGAAATGCGGGGACCGGACTGGGGCTTTCCATCAGCGCGTTGCTGATGAAAAAAATGGGCGGTTCCATTTCCGTGCAGAGCAAATTGGGCCAGGGCAGCCGTTTTACTATTACGCTGCCGGCGCAATTGGCGGAAAAGGACAATAGCCCGTCGGAGACTGCTCAGACTGGCGCGGCGGCGCAGACCAAACGTAGCATGAATATTTTGGTGGCGGAAGACAACGAATTGAACGCCGAAATTTTAATGGACGTGCTGGAACTGGAAGGCCACCGCGTGTCGTGGGCGGGCAATGGGAACCAGGCAGTGGATTTGTTCAAAGCTTCCGAACCCGGTTCGTTTGACTTGATTTTAATGGACTTGCAGATGCCGGTGACAAACGGATACGAAGCTGCGCGCCAAATCCGCGCTTTATCCCGCCCGGATGCGCAAAGCGTGCCGATTTGGGCTTGTACGGCCAATACCTTTAAAGAAGACCAAAAACAAGCCAAACTCAGCGGTATGAGCGGTTTTATCGCCAAGCCGATTGATGTGAAGCAATTGCTGAAAAAACTGGAAACGGAACTTTAGCGTTTTTAGGTTTGGTTTTATCCACCCCCGCAAACCGCGGGGGCTTTTTATTTATCGGGAATTTTCGGAGAGGATAAAAGCGTTTAAGCCAAAACCGCCGCCCAGTGATACGGGCGGCGGCGGAATATGCAAAACGTGCCCCCGGCGGGAGTCGAACTCGCAACTTTCTCCTTAGGACGGAGCTACTCTATCCAATTGAGTTACGGGGGCTCTAGATTTATATTTTACTAAGTTTTTCGTCCTCGCCGAAATTTTTCTAATCCAAAACCCACTCTTGGCGCAAGCTGATAAAGCATATATACTAAGACAAAAGAGAAGAGGGGGAAGTATTTATGAGCATGTTGGATTTGATGAAAATGCGCCGTTCACGCTACAGTTTGACGGACCGATTGCCCGTGCCTGCTGCGGAGGTGGAGAAACTGGTGGCGGAGTGCTTAAAGCAGGCTCCGTCTGCTTTTAACAGCCAAAGTGCGCGGGTGGTGTTGGTGCTAGCAGACGGACACAAAAAATTATGGCATATTGTATTGGAATCTTTGCGCCCGTTGGTCCCTGCGGATAAATTTGGAGAAACCGAAAAGAAGATAAAGTCTTTTGCCGCCGCTTTCGGCACTATTTTGTTTTTGGAGGATGAAGCGGTTGTGCGGAGTTTGCAGGAAAAGTTCCCCACGTATAAAGAACATTTTCCCGCTTGGTCCCAGCAATCCGGCGGCATGCTGCAGTTTGCCGTTTGGACCGCGCTGGCCGAGAAAGGCATCGGCGCATCCTTGCAGCATTATAATCCGTTGATTGATGAAGAGGTGGCGCGGGTTTTTCATTTGCCCAAGAGCTGGAAGCTGTTGGCGCAAATGCCTTTTGGTGAGCCTTTTGCCGAACCGGAAGAAAAAACTTTCTTGCCCCTTTCGCAGCGTTTGCGGGTGGAGTGGTAGGCGACGGGTACTCCGGCAGATATAAATAAAAGAAGTTCCGGGGTTTTTTACGGGAAAAAAGGCCCGGTGTTTTGACGGAATAAGAGCAAGAGATTGGCCAATTATGATAAACTATCCTTAGCCGGACCATATTAAGATATTGGAGAATTTGCGGCTTTACCCCAAGTCCGAACAATGGGCTTGATAACAAATTTTCTGTTTTTGGAGTCCTATTGAAGAATAGGAAGTCTTTGGGAAACCAAAGTTCTAATCGCGTCCAAAAGCAGCTGTTTAGGCACCATCTTTTTGAGCTGATCCCTTAGAAAGGTGGTGCCAAGTGTTCGTATATTTTATATACGAACCACGGCTGTTTGATTACAAGACTGCGATTAGACTTGTATTACACAGCCGTTTTTTGTTCCTTCTTCTTCGCTTCACTTCTTTATTTTTCATAGGAATCCTCTGTGTTTATACACCGGAAACCGCGTATAAGGCGGAAGGAACTTGTGAAATTCCCCGATCAAATTCCATGCGTTCCTTTCCGCGGCCGCTTCGCTCAAATGGGAGGAAACATGAAGAGTCTTGCTCGGTATTTAAAATATAAAACCCGCCAAAGCTGCATTTTCGCCGCGTGTGATGATAAATACGCTTTTTGTTTGTATGTCAGTTTATGGAGTTTGTTAAATCACAGCCCGCAGCTGGCGGAAAAAGCGGATATTTTTGTGGCGGGGTTTAAAGTTTCCAAGGAAAATCAAGCCGCCTTGGAAAGTTTGCCGGGAGTGCGCGTGTTTGATTACCAATATCCCCTGCCTTTGCCGCAGACGCCTTCTATCAAAAATTTTACCGAAGCTTCTTTTGCGCGCTATGACTGTTTCGGTTTGTCAGACTACTATGACGAGGTCTTATACTTGGACAGCGACGTGCTTGTTCAAAAAGAACTCAATGCGGTGTTTGAGCAATTAAGCGGCGCAGTGGGCTTGGTGCAAGACCCCACCTTTGGTTCCGTCCGGGGCAATTTTTATAGGGAAATACCGGGTTTTGCTATGGACGCCACAGGCTACAACAGCGGATTTATTGCGCTGACGAAAAAAGCCGGAGGGGTGAGCGGAACGGAAATATGTGATTGGTTGTATCAGAAGACGGCGGTGTATGCAAATGACTTGTTTTTGCCGGACCAGGGAATGATTAATCTGGCGGTTGAAAAATTTAAATTGCGCGTCATTCCTTTAAATGAGTCATACAACTGCCCCGCCAGCTCCGGCAGGAAAAAACTCCAGGAGGCCTTTATCATTCACAGCACGGGGCCGCGCAAGTTTTGGTGCTACTACTATTTTAGGGAATGGTACGAGGGATACTCGCGCTGGATTGCGGCCGGCGGTCTTCCCGTTTCCATACACCGGGGGAGTCCCGCGTACCGCCGCATTTTGAAAAAATTAAATTTGTCCGGGAAAATATTTTTCCAACTTTGTCCGGATTTTTTTACCCGTCCTCTTAAAGCCTTGCGGTTTACTCTGAAAAAAACGCTGAAAATTAAATTTTAAGGAGATTGTGTAGAAATAAGGCGGCTAAACCCTGCAAAAAAATACAGCCAAACATTGCAGTTTGGCTGTATTGTATGGTTTCCGGACTAGGACTCGAACCTAGAATGACTGGACCAAAACCAGTAGTGATACCATTTCACCATCCGGAATTAAATTCTGACTGAAGCGTTTACGCGTCCTGCTCTTGCGCCGCTGAAGCGGCTTGGGGATTTTTGGCCAGTTCTTCCTGGTAAGCTTTCAAAACGTTTTCTTCCAGATATTGCCTAAAATCCTGATTAATGGGATGCACCATGTCTTTATGCGTGCCGTCTTGCAATTTACGCGAGGGCATGCATAAAAATATTCCTTTGGCGCCTTCCACCACTTTCATATTGCGGACTACAAAGCAATCGTCAAACGTCACGCTGGCGAACGCTTTCAGCCGCTCTTCCCCCATCAAATGAATCCGAATTTCCGTTATTTTCATCCTTTGTCCCTCCGAAACGTACGGTGAATACTTTTCGTCCCTTTTGTTTCATTCTCCCTGCCAAATCTTCGGCTTGTCCCCGGTCGGAAACTAAAGCAAAAACGGTCGAACCGGAACCGGACATTAAAGGGCGTGCGCCCAGGGCGGAAAAGTCTTCTTTCGCGCTTCGTACGGAACATACGTAAGGCAATACGGCGTTTTCTAATCGGTTAAAGAACAAGGTTTGCCAGAGGGTCGGATTTGCCCCTTGTCTTACGTACTCTAATAGTTTATTTAAATTGGCCAAATTTGTCAAGACGGAGGCTTCGTCCGGTAAACTCAGCCGGCCAAAAACGCCTTTGGTGGGGACGGGGGTGTCCGGATAGACCAAAACGGCCCACGGAAGCGGTCCGGCAAAGGAAACGGGAGTCAGTTTTTCTCCGATACCCTCTCCTTTTAAAAAGGTGTCCGGATAAAGAAACAGCGGAACGTCCGCTCCCAGCCGCGCCGCGGCGGGCAGAAGATCATCCGTTTTTTTGTCAAACAGCGCGCAAAGCGCGCGCAGGATGGTGCCCGCGTCGGAGGAGCCGCCTCCCAGCCCCGCGCCCATGGGAATGCGTTTATCCAGTAGGATATCAGCGTGCAGTGTCAGGCCGAAACGGTTTTCAAAAGCGCGTACGGCCCGGAGAACCAAGTTATCGTCATTAGCCGCCAAACCATCTCCCAAAGGACCCGTAATGCGCAGGCGCAAGTCTTCCCGCTCCGCCGGCTGCGCTTGAATATGCAGTACGTCGCAAAGCGAAACTTTGGCGAACAGCGTGGCCAGTTCGTGATATCCGTCCGGCCGTTTGCCGGTCACTTCCAGAAAAAGATTTACTTTTGCCGGGGCGTTGAGGGTCAAGGTTTTCATGGCGTAAACTCCTTTTTTTATTTTACTATATTCTCAGCCTAAGACGGGAGCGGACGGGACGGAGGCGGATTTAATACAATATATACATGAATCAGGTACGCCGTTCCATGATGTTGGTTGCCGCGGCCAACGGCCTGCTGCTGTTTGGCTACGGACTTTCTCTTCCCTTTTTTACCGTATATCTTATCAGCCAGAAAGGTCTTACTGCCGCTATGGCGGGGTTGATTATCGGTCTTTCCGCGCTCAGCCGCAGTTTTTCCAGCGCATTGGCCGGAGAACTGGCCGACGCGTTTGGGCGCAAGACTGTGATGTTGTGGGGGCTGGCGCTGGAAGTGGCGGCCATGTTGGGTTTGGCTTTGTGCATTGAATATCATACGCAAACGGGCTGGCTGCTGCTGTGTTATTTTTTAATGGCGTTTTTCGGCGCGGTGTTCCGCCCGGTTTCCAATGCGTGGGTGACGGACAACACCACCCCCAAACAGCGCGTGGAAGCCTTCGGCATTATCCGTATCGGGTTGAATTTGGGCTGGGCGTTGGGGCCGGCTGTGGGCGGATTCTTGGTGCGTTGTTCTTATAGTTTGGCGTTTTATCTGACGGCTCTTTCGTACGCGTTGACGGTATTGTATTTACAGCGGTTTTTGCAGGATCCGTACCGGCCGTCCGCCGGCAGAGGAAGAAGACCTAAGTTTGTTTCTTTACTGACCTCCCTAAAAGACAGCCGTTTGGCCAAAATCTGTTTTTACGTATTTTTGATTACGGCGGTTAACGCGCAGCTGGTGGTGGGCCTTTCCGTGCATTGCAACACCTTCCTGCACATGCCGGAGTATTATATCGGCTGGTTTTTTACCATTAACGGGCTGGCCACCGTGCTGCTGCAATATCCCGCCAGCCGTTTTATGGAGCGCATGCGTCTGAGCACAGCCATGCTGGTCGGCTGCGTTTTATATGCCGCCGGGTACGGTTCGGTAGGATTTTTCGGCAGTTTTCTCCCCATTGCCGCGGGCGTATTCTTGGCGTCGGTGGGGGAGTTGATTGTCAGCCCGGGAGAGCAAACATTGGCTTCCAATATCGCTTCTTCCCAGACGCGCGGCCGCTATCTGGGCATGGTGATGGTTTTTTATAATTTGGGTTCTTCCGCCGGATTTTTTACCGCAGGATGGCTGGGACAATATGTCGCGCCGTATTATTTGCCCGGGCCGTGGCTGATTATTGGCGCCGTGGCGCTTGCGGCCGGCTGGGGATTTTTTGCTTTGAGGCGGAATTTGACCGATGAGCAGGACAATAAATTCAACGTCCCTGTACCCGTCAAAAAAGATTCCGTCACTTTGCATTGAGGAACGGCTTTTTATACCATTATAAGAAAGGAGAATTTATATGAGAGGAATTGTTTTTGCCGTTTTGACGCTGGTGGTGGGCGGACTGATCGCGCTGGGGCTGGAATGGCTGGCCGCGCTGCTGCCCGCGCAAATGGCCGGCGCGCTCAACCACGTATATCCGGTGGGAATTCATCCCCTGTCGGTGTACTTCAGCATTTGCGGAGCCGTCGGGCTGGTGATGGGCTACTTGATTATTTCCAAATTTGTGCGCAAATAATATGGAAATCGTGCTTGCCTCCCGTTCTCCGCGCCGTGTTGCGCTGCTGAAAGAAATGGGTAAAAATTTCATTGTTTGTCCGTCCAAGGGGCCGGAGCATACCGCTTATCGCCGCCCGCATTGCATGGTGGCAGATTTATCCGCCAAGAAAGCTTTTGAAGTCGCGCGGCAGTACCCGGATGCGCTGGTCATCGGGGCGGACACGTTGGTTTATTGCGGCGGAGAAGTGATTGGCAAGCCCAAAGATAAAAAAGACGCTTTGCGCATTTTGCGCAAGTTAAACGGGACTTGGCAAACGGTATATACGGGCGTGACGATGATACACGCCGCCTCGCGTATGCTGGTGCGCGGCGTGGACAAAACCCGCTGCAAAGCGCGTCTCTTGCCTTTGTCCAAGCTTCAGGAAATGGCCGGCAAACACATGGACAAAGCCGGCGCATACGCCGTACAGGACGATGACGATTTGTTTATTGAAAAAATAAAGGGCAGCCGCACCAACGTGGTGGGGTTTCCCGTAGAACTGGTCAGCCGAATGCTGGAGGAGTTTGAAAAATGACGGAAACGGATTTGTTGGTAATCGGAGCGGGGCCCGCCGGATGCAGCGCGGCTATTTATGCGGTGCGCGCGGGCGTAAAAACCATTATCGCCGGCGGCGCCATGCCCGGCGGACAGCTGCTGCAAACCAATGATTTGGAAAATTACGCCGGGTTTGTAAATCCCGTGGGCGGCTTTGAACTGATGGATAACATGCACAAACAGTGCAAACGTTTGGGCGTGCAAATCACGAGCGACGAAATTGTGAAAATAGAAGGAGAAAAACCTCCCTTTATCTTGACCGCTTCCTCCGGCGAACAGTACCGCGCTTTCGCCGTGATTATCGCTGCCGGAGCCACCGCGCGCTGGCTGGGCGTGAAAGGAGAAGAAAAACTGAAAGGACGCGGCGTGTCCGCCTGCGCCACATGTGACGGATTTTTCTTTAAAGGCAAAGAAGTCATTGTGGTGGGCGGGGGAAACACGGCGTTTGAAGACGCGTTGTTTTTGGCCCAGTTTTGCCCCAAAGTGACGCTGGTGCACCGCCGCGAAGGCTTCCGCGCCGATGCGGTGACGGTGGAAAAAGCGAAAAATACGCCCAATATTTCCATGCTGCTCAACTGCGTGGTGGAAGAGGTGCTGGGCGACGAAAGTGTCAAAGGCGCGCTGGTGCGCAACGTACAGACCAAAGACTGCGTGCAGGTGCCCTGTTCCGGCATTTTTGTGGCGGTGGGGGCCGTGCCTCAAACGGCGTGGCTGAAAGATTCCCCGGTGAACCGGGAACCTTCCGGCTTGATTAAGGTGGACGCGCGGCAAAGCACGAATATTGAAGGAATTTTTGCCGCCGGGGATTGTACGGAAGAACAATTCCGCCAGGCTATCGTGGCGGCGGGAACGGGCGCGCGCGCGGGGATTTCCGCCGCGGCATTCGTAAATCTCCACCGCTGAGACGGATTGTGCTTAGATAAAAAACGCGTCCTTCGGGGCGCGTTTTTTTGTGAAAGATTCCGGACGGGCCGTGTGGGCGCTTGGGATTTGCCGGAAAGTCCGTTTCTTCGTCCCGTCACAGGGACTTGACGCGTTTTTTTTTTTTGATAAATTTTGGCTATGAACAAAATTTATCAAAAATCATTTCCCGGCGTAAAAAACGCCGGATTTACGCTGATAGAGCTGCTTGTTGTTGTTTTAATTATCGGTATCCTGTCAGCTGTTGCCCTGCCGCAATATACCAAGGCCGTATGGAAATCCCGCGCGGCGGAATTGCAAACGTTAGTCAAAGCCGTCGGCCAGGCGCAGGAAGTTTATTTTATGGCCACGGGGCACGGGGCGTACAGCTTTGACGAATTGGACGTGAGCCTTCCTTTGACTCCGATGAACGGATTGGATCTGGGGCTTGCCACCACGGATATGCGGGGTAATGAGCGGTATGTGGTGATTTTAAACAATCGCCCCGGAGGAGACAACTGGGCCAATACGTGCGCATATTTTATTGTGGGGCCTTATGCGGGCAGTGGTTTTTGTATGGTTCAGAATAATACCATTAATTCTTCCATTCCTTCCGGGCGCGTGTTATGCGGCGGCTCGGATGAATTCTGCATCAACTTGATGCAA
>CAMGSK010000006.1 GCA_946061795.1 uncultured Elusimicrobium sp. | reverse complement strand
CGCCGATACGGAGCCGGACCCTACGCATTCCAATACGCGTTTTTGCAAATCCGTCAGCCCCTCGTTCTCTTCGGCCGGAGCGGAATGGGCTGCGGGAGTCCGCACCCCGAACAAATCGGGGGTCGGTATATAGTCTATTATATCTTTTACGCACCTGACAACGCCTGCTCCGTCCGCGATGAGGTTGTTGGGCCCCGCGCTTTGGGGGCTGTCTATCGGGCCGGGGACGGCCAATACGTCTTTGCCCATTTCCAGCGCCAGCTTGGCCGTAATCAATGCGCCGGATTTGGCTTCGCCTTCCACCACGACCACCGTTTCGGACAAAGCCGCGATGATGCGGTTGCGTCTCGGAAAGTGAAAAGCGTTGGGAGGTTTGTTAAAAGGGAGTTCGGAAACAATGGCTCCGCCGTGGCGCAAAATGGCTTTGGCCAAATCCCGGTTTTCGGGCGGATAGCACCGGCCGATACCCGTGCCGATGACGGCAACGGTCGGCTTTTCCAGGCGCACCGCCGCGGCGTGGCAGACGCTGTCTATCCCCCGCGCCAGTCCGCTGACCACCACCGCACCCGCTTCGCTCAGACCGGTGGCCAAATTGTCCGCCGCGCGCCGGCCATACGGCGTAATTTTGCGCGTGCCCACCATGCCTATGCAGGCTTTATTTCGGGGTAAGGCGCCCAGAACGTACAAAGCGACGGGAGCTTCTTTGATTTGGCGCAGGCTCTGGGGGTATTCGTCATCCTCCGGCACCAGAATGCGTCCGCCGTATTTTTCGGTCTTTTCCAACTCCTCTTCCGGATCCACGGCAAAGGCGTCGCGCAGGAAGTGCGCGGCGGTGGAAGGATTCATCTGCGCTTCACGTGAGAGCGTGTCGGCGTTTTGTTTCAAAATTTCTTCGGCGGAGCCGAAAATTTCAATCAGCCGGCTCAGCCAGTCCGCCCGGAGATATAAAAACGCGTTTACGCGGATGCGCGCCAGCCGTTCCTGCGCGGAAATGTTCATAAGTCGGGCACCCCCTTGCGGTCCAGCGGGCGGTATTGCAGCACTTCAATCAGATGCGCATTTTCAATTTGCGCTTTCCCTTCTAAGTCCGCAATGGTGCGCGCGGTTTTAAGCACTTTGTCCAAACTGCGCGCGCTGAGACCGAACTTGCGCATGGCGGCTTCCAGCACGGCGTCGGCTCCCGGCGGGAGAGGACAAAATTCTTTGATTTGCTTTTGCGTCATGAACGCGTTGGCCGTGGTGCCCGTGTCTTTAAAACGCTTTTGTTGTATTTGGCGGGCCGCCATCACGCGCGCGCGGATTTGGGCGGAGGAGTCCCCTTCGCTGGGTTTGTTCCAGTCGCCGTATTGGACGGGATTGAGGTTTACCGTCAAATCAATGCGGTCCAAAAGCGGTCCGGAAATGCGGGACTGGTAGCGGTTGATTTGCACCGGAGAGCAGGTGCAGCTCTTGTACGGACTGCCCAAATTGCCGCACGGGCAGGGATTCATGGCCGCAATCAGGGTAAATTTGGCCGGGAACGTGACGGTCTCTTTCGCGCGCGAAATGGTCACTTGACCGTTTTCCAGCGGCTGGCGTAAAACTTCCAGCGTCGTGCGGGAAAATTCCGCAAATTCATCCAAAAACAACACGCCGTTATGGGCCAAAGACACTTCTCCGGGTTTGGGCGTGCTGCCTCCTCCGATGAGCGCCACGTCGGAAATGGTGTGGTGCGGGTCCCGAAAAGGCCGCCGCGTCAGACGTTTGGATTTGCCGAGGAGACTGCAAACGGAATAAATTTTGGTAATTTCCAACGCTTCTTCTTCCGAAAGCGGGGGCAAGATGGCGGGGAAACGTT
The DNA here is from genome assembly GCA_946061795.1 of uncultured Elusimicrobium sp. Classification (GTDB taxonomy): domain Bacteria; phylum Elusimicrobiota; class Elusimicrobia; order Elusimicrobiales; family Elusimicrobiaceae; genus Avelusimicrobium. The sequence goes on along the minus strand of CAMGSK010000006.1, from coordinate 16,996 downwards.
TGGCCAGCATGCTTTTGCCCGTGCCGGGCAGCCCGATAAGCAATACGTTGTGCCCTCCCGCGGCGGCGATCTCCAGCGCGCGTTTGGCTACGGCTTGGCCTTTTACATCGGAAAAATCCAGTTCGCAGGGAGCGGACTCTTCTTCTTCGGGGATATAGGCGATTTGCACGGCTTCGTCTTTGGCCTTTCCTTCCAGCCAGTCCGCCAGATCGCGTAAGGTGCGCGGCGTGAGAAAAGGAACCGAGCACGCGCGTCCTTCCGATAAATTCCCTGGAGGAATGACCGCCGTCTTGCCGGAATTTTTGACGGAAATCAGCATGGGGAGCACCCCCGCGCAGGGGCGCAGCGTGCCGTCCAGCGCCAATTCCCCCAAAAGGACAAGATCTTGCATTTTTTTGACGGCCGCTTCCGACAGCGCGCCCGACGCGGCCAATATGCCCGCCGCAATGGGCAGGTCAAACTGTGTGCCGCTTTTGCGCAGTTCCGCAGGGCTTAAATTGACGGTAATGCGTTTGAGCGGAAAATCAAAGCCGCTGTTGCGCACGGCGGCCACCACGCGGTCTTTGCTTTCTTTTACTTCCGCGTCCGGCAGCCCCACGACGGAAAAGGTGGGCATCCCGGCTGAGATGTCCACCTCCGTCATCACTTCAAAACCTTCAATGCCTTTTAAGGCGCAGGTCCGGACGTTGGCAAGCATAATTTAGATGAAGTTTAACACGATTTGCTGCGGCGAAACGGCCATTACCGTAAAATTGACGTTATAACGGCGGATGACTTTGGCCGTCAATTCCTCGGCGGAAGAAATATGGGCCGAGATTTCAAAATAAGCGTCGGAATTGGTGTATTTGGTCAGATTGTAGTCCTCAATTTCGCGCATATCTTTGAAAATGTCCTGAATTTGTTTCAACCGCTCTATAGAGTTGACGTTGCGCACCACCACGTTGAATTTCGCGGCGGAATTGATGGCGGCGTTCAAGCCCTCCACCATTTGTTTGGCCGCCGCTTCGCAGGAGGCGGAAATGGCTTTTTGCGCGGCGATGTTTTCCATCGGGTCCAAACCGCTGGCCTGGTCCGCCGCTTCGGCCACAATTTGGTAATTGTTGGTGGAAGCCGCTTTTAAATTGGCGCGCGCGCGGTAGGTCTTAAACGGAGAGGAAATCCCGGGCAGCGCTTGCAGCGGCGCGGCGTGTACGTCGGCCAGAATAATAAAACGGGCTCCGTCTTGCCGGGCTTTGTCTATAACCGGGGTGGGATTTTCCAGATTGTTTTGGCTCAGATTGTCGCCGTTAATCAAAGAATACGGCTGGCCTTTCAGCGCGCGGTACACGGCCTGTTTGCAGTCTTGTTTCAGAGAAACTTCTTCTCCGACGGTTTCGCGCGAAGTGACCAAAATAACGGTTTTTTTGGCGAAAGCGTCCGCGTCGGACTGTTTAATAATTTCGCCGATGTCTTTGACCAGCACCATGGCGCGTACGCGCGTGTACCACTGGTCTCCTTTGCGGTAGGCCTTCTGCACATATCCGCGGCGAATAAATCCGGCGGATTTTGAGGTGATTTTGTCTTCCACCAACTGCGCCTGTTCCACGGTGGAGGTGGAGGAAATAAAAATGCCCGCCACTTTTTCCACCGCCGCTCTGCGGGCGGCCAGTTCCCCTTCTTTTTTCATGGCGGAGATATTGTTTTCATCGTAAGGCACCAAAGATTCGGCCACTACATATTCGCCTTCCCCTTTGGGCCCGATATGCAAGGCGCGGCACGCTCCCAGCGCAAGCAGACAAGCCAAAACCAGCAAAAGACTTTTTTTCATTGGGCGGCTCCTTGCAAGGTACTTCCGGCGGCGCCCAATTTGGCGCGGGAAATACGCATAATTACGCTGCATCCGCCGTCTTCCAGATATTCGGTGGAAACCAGTTCCATGTCGTTAAGCAGGCCGGAAGCGGTGGTGTGCACCGTAGATCCCTCCGACACCGCGTCCACGATTTGCACGTTGCTTTCCAAATTGGCGCCGTAAATCACTTCCGTCGCGCGTTGGTATGCGTGGGCGATGGCCGCTTCGCGGGACAGGATACGCCGCTGGGAGTCGCTTTGGTGCTTGGGATTGGCCGCGCCGAATCCGCGCACCCACAAATATTCTCCGTCCGTGAGCGTATCGGCGAATTTAGGAGCGATTTGTCCGTCCTTTACCGCGCTTTTCATATGGGCCGAGCACGCGCACAGGCACAGCGCGGCGGCAAACAGGAAAACGAGCTTTTTCATCTTAATAACTCCGATAATACTTTCACATACGTGCTGGGGGAGCTGTAGTCTTCGTAATTGAGAATACCGCAGCGGATGAGCATAATTTCCAGCATATGGGTCAGAATGTCATAAAAGTTTTCTCTGACCGAAGGATCGCAAACCATTACTTCCGGGCCGAGGATGACGGCTCCTTTGAGTTTTTTGTTGTCGCACAAATTGGCGATTTTAAACGCGGAGGAAATGATGTTGTCGGTTGAGTAAGAAGAACGGACGGCCAGCTCCGGCCCGCCGGGAATACCCAACTCTTTGGCGCGCTGCTGCAGCGCAAACACCAGCCAGTTCATCATGTCGGAGTGGTTCTGCGGATAGAAGAAGCCGATGCGCCCCCACTCTCCGTTCCCGACGACGGGTGCGGAGGTAATCTCCTCCGGAGATTTCTGCGTCAGCAGGCTGCTTTGGTCTTCTCCGTTGGTGGCCAAGAGTTTTTCAAAGATAGCCAGTTCGGAGCGCTGCGCCTGCGGGGCATTGGGGAACACCAATTTTTCCAATACGCGCACCCGGCGTATGCTGCGCGCCACCGTGCCCAAAGACATGTTGGCGTGGCCGAAAAATCGGTGCGTATCGTCGTCCGTGACGTTGATGCCGTTGGACATCAGAATTTTCTGGATAATCCGCGTGCGGGTGGGTTCCGTGGCGTCTTTTAATTCGGAGATCCAGCCCGAATCCAGACGGAATTTGAGCAATTCTTCCAATTTGGCCAGACTTTCCGGCGGATATTTGGAAGTAATGACAATTTGTTTGTTTTGCTGTTTGAAATCGTTGAGCAATTTGGACAAATGGGCGCGGTTTTGTTCGTTGACGGCAATCAAGTGAATATCGTCAATCAGCAGCGCTTTGGCCGAGTCGGCGAACTGGCGGAATTTATCCATATTGTTTTCAATCACGTAGCGTTGTACTCCGCGCGACAGCCGGACCCCGTTGGTGATGAAAATATTTTCCTGTCCGTATTTTTTGCTTAATGCGTAGCCGATAGCGTGCAGGAAGTGGGTTTTTCCCGTACCGCTGGCTCCGTGCAGTACGAGCGGATTGTAAAGCTTGCCCGGGTTGTCAATAACGGAAATAGCCGTGGCGTGCGCAAAACGGTTGACGGATATGGTCATGTTTTCCAGCGTATAAGTGGGAACCAGCGGCACTTCCAACGGCCAGTTGTGCTTTTGCAAAGCGGACAAAGGCAGTTCAATGGAGTGGTCTATCGTACGCGTTTTTTCCAGCACGGTGTTGCCCGGAGCGGGGGGCATTCTTCTGCGCAAAATGGTCGTCCCCGCGGAAGTTTCTTTTTCCGGAAGGGGCTGCGCGGACGGAATGGGTGCGGAGGGCGCCTCAGCCTTTTGCGGCACATCGGGCTGGGCCGGTTTTTGCGGCGCTTGCGGCGCGATGGGAGCCTGAGGCGCGGGAGTTTGAATTTTACGTTTGAGATGTAAGAAAGTTTTTCTGTCCCCGGTATTTTCTTCCATAATATTCTCCGTAATGGGTGCTTGCGGAGCAGGCGTCACCCTGAGGGCCTGTTCCGTGTTCAATGTGGCGGGAGCGTCGGGCTCCGGCGCCGGAGTGGCCGGCGGCGTGGTTGGTTGTTGCGTCGGTTCTTCCTCTGCGGTATTATCCCGGGAGGGAGCGTCTTGCGCCTCCGGTTGCGTTTGTAAATCGGTTTGCCCGGCGTCTTCCTGCTTTTGACGTCCCGCCGCCAGCATTTGCTCAAAAGGATCCATGACTTCTTCCTGCGGAGCGGAATCCTCCGGCTGCGAAATAAAAAGTCCTTGATTTTGTTCAGATTCCGGCGTTTGCCGCTCCTCTACGACGGCCGGTTCCGCAGGGATTTTTTCTACGGCCAATCCGTCCAAATCCGGCTGTTTGTCCGCGTCCGCAGACAAGCTGGCTTGTTTGTCCGCTTCCGGCACTTGGGCGTGGCGTATAAATTCCAAATCTTTTTGGGTAATTCTTTCCGTCACGCTGTGAATATCGTCCAAGTCCACAAAGCAGGTTTGGTCTTTAATTTTTTGGTCAAAAACGTTAAATCCGCCCGCGTTGTCTTCTTCGGAGGAGGCGGAGCAGACGGCTTCGGGGCCGGCGGCTACGGCGTCCGGCGCCAAGTCCCGTTTGGCGGGAAGAGGATTTTTGCCTTCCAGTTTGTCCACGTCTAAAAACATGTCATATTTGGTTTCTGCGGAAAAAATGTCTTCCAACGCCGGGTCTAACAATGTGCCTTCCATGTCTTTGTTCAGCATATCTCTTTCCGTCAGAGGAGACGAATCTTCCTCGTTCGTTTCCGGCACGGGTGCGGAAGGCGTCATTTCCGAAGGCAATTCGTCCGGCTGAACAGACTGTGCCTGTATGTGGAGGTTTTCCGTTTCGCCGGAAGAGGAATCGGGGGGATCGTCCGGCCATGCTTCGTCTTGCGCTTCCACGGAGGTCAACGCTTCTTCGGCGGAGGGTTCTTCTTCCGGCTCCGATAAAGGGTTTTCTTCCCATTGGAAGGGAGGCTGCGGCGGTTGGGGGTCGGAACGGTAGCCGGGCTGGTCAAGTTCTTCCAACGTCTGGGCGTGGGCCGGAATTTCTTCTTCCGGCTCTATATGAATTTGTTTTTGTTCAAACTCTTCCACCTGAGGCGGTTCGGGTTTGGAAGGAATGGTCCGGCCGGCGCTGAAAAAACTTTCCGACGGATCCAATGTAATAAAAGTGGGAAAATCTTTGTCTTCTTTTGCCGCATTTTCCGTAAAGAGCGGATTGCCCAAAGAACCGCCCGGGATAAATTCGTTTACTTTTTTGGCCTGTTCTATGCCTTCCCGGACGGCCACGCGGATTTTTTCCAGCGTGTTTTCATCCAAATCCGCCGGCAGACCGAAGCGGTACACATACGGCGCCAACGCCGGCTGCGGGGCTTGTACATAACCTTGCAGTTTTTTGGCGATTAAGCGCGCGTCATGTTCCGTTCCGTCTATCAGCAATGTGTGGCGGATGGAATTGTCGTTAGGGCTTAAATTGGAGATGATGTCCCACTGGGTAATCATTTTTCCTCTATAATTTTTACGCCTGCGCTGGCGCCGATGCGCGTGGCTCCGGCCGCCACCATGGCGTCAAAATCTTCCCGCGTGCGTACGCCGCCGGAAGCTTTGACCTGCATGTTTGCCGGAACATGGGCGCGCATAAGGCGCACGTCTTCCGCCGTGGCGCCGCCGCCGGTAAATCCGGTGGAGGTTTTGACAAAGTCGGCTCCCGCTTGGGCGCAGAGCTCGCAGGCTTTGACTTTTTCTTCTTGCGTCAGCACGGAGGTTTCAATGATGACTTTCAACGTGAAATTTTCCCCGGCCGCGCGTACGGCTTTTATGTCTTGGAGTACGGTGTCCCAATCCGCGCTTTTTACGGCGCCCAAGTTGATGACCATGTCCAACTCGTCGGCGCCGTTTTTCAAAGCGTCTTTGGCTTCAAATACTTTAGTTTCCGTCGTGTTGGCTCCCAACGGGAAGCCGATGACGGTGCACACCTTTACGTCGCTGCCTTTGAGCTGGTCTTTGCAGAAAGGCACCCAATACGGATTGACGCATACGCTGAAAAATCCGTATTGCCGGGCTTCCCGGCAGAGTTTTTCAATATCTTCCCGGGCGGCTTGGGGTTTTAAAAGGGTGTGATCTATGTATTTGGCCAAGTTCATGGAAAAGCTCCTTTAATTGAAATTAATGATGCGGGCGAATTTTTCCGCGATCAACGCCTGTCCGCCCACCAACGCACCGTCCACGTCCGGCTGCGCCATGATTTCGTCCACGTTGCTGTCTTTTACGCTTCCGCCGTAGAGAATGCGGGTGGCTTCGGCAAAGTCCGCGCCATATTTTCCGGCTAAAAATTTGCGGATGGCGGCGTGCACTTCCTGCGCCTGTTGCGGCGTGGCCGTTTTGCCGGTGCCGATGGCCCACACCGGTTCATAAGCGATGATGAGTCCTTTGAGTTGTTCGGCGGTAAATCCTTTCAGGCCGTTTTCCAATTGGGAATCAATGACGGCGATGGTTTCGTCAGCTTCGCGCTGCGCGAGCGTTTCTCCCACGCAGAAGATAATGGTCAGTCCGTGGCGCAGAGCGGCGGCGACTTTCTTGTTCAAAATTTCGTCCGTGTCTCCGAACACGCTGCGGCGTTCGCTGTGGCCCAAAATGGTGTGGGTGGCGCCGGCGTCTTTGGCCTGCACGGGAGAAACAGCGCTGGTGAAGGCACCTTTGTCTTCCCAGTGTACATCCTGGCTGGAGACTTGAATCTGAGAGCCTTTGGCCAGTTCGGCCACTTTGGCTAAAGAAGTGAAAGAGGGAGCGACGATGATTTCGGCGTTGTTTTTATTTCCGGCGGTTTTTAAGGCTTCAATAAGCGCGGCCGACTCGGCCAGCGTGTTGTGCATTTTCCAGTTTCCGGCGATGATAGGAGTTCTTTTGGTCATTTTGTTTCCTCGTTGATGCAAAATAAATAGGTTTGCCGTTTTTATTCCAAAACGGCCTATATAGATAGTATCAAAAAAAGCCGCATTTTAAAAGGGGAAAAATCCGGCGGCCTTTGCGGCGGAAAAAGGGATAAAAAAATCCCGCCGGTTTCGCGGCGGGATTTTGAAAACAAACCGACTATTTGACGTCGTGCATCCAGTGTTTGACCTTGGCGGTCATGCACCACATGATAATGCCGAAGAGGATGGACAGCCCGGCCGGAACGGAGAACAGCGTCGTCAGGCTCCAGGATTCATAATAGCTGGCCAGCCAGCCGGCGAGCAGGTTGCCAAAGAAGCTGGCCGTCAGCCACACGCCCATGAACAAGGACATGAATTTGGCCGGAGCCAATTTGGAAACCATGGACAGGCCGACGGGGGAGAGGCACAGCTCGCCCATCGTGCAGAACATGTAGGTCAGCACCAGCCAAATCGCGCTGACGGGGCCGTTGGAAGCATAAATGCTGGCGCCGATAACGATGGCGGCAAAACCCAAGCCCTGCAGGAACAAGCCCCAGCCGAATTTAGTGGGGATGGAGGGGTTTTTGCTGCCCAGCTTAATCCACATTTTGGCGAAAATAGGCGCAAACAGTACCACAAAAATGGGGTTGACCGCCTGAAAGTAAGAGGCCTTGAGGGTAATTTGCCCAAAGAACGGCAGCACCGGGTGCAGGTTGGTGGCTTCTTTGGCGAAGAAGTTCAAAGACGTACCGGCCTGCTCAAAGAATGCAAAGAAGAACACGGCGAAGAACACAAACGTGAAAATCGCTTTGATTTTGTCCCATTCTTCCTGCGTCAGCGGTTTGTTAGCCTGTTCAGCACGGGCTTTTTCGGTAGCGTCGTCAATATCACCGCTCTTGGTGACGGGTTTGAGACCAATGTGACCCAGGTATTTGTTTTGGGAAACCAAATACCAAATCAAGCCAATGATCATACCCGTACCGGCGGCCATAAAACCGTATTTCCATTTATAGGCTTCCAGCGCGTTCATCGGGTCCATAGGCTCGCCCAAGAAACCGCAGACGAACGGCGCAAAGAATGCACCGAGGTTAATGCCCATGTAGAAGATGGTGAATCCGCCGTCCATGCGCGGATCGTTGGGTTCGTACAATTCGCCCACGATGCTGGAGATATTGGGTTTAAAGAATCCGTTGCCGATGATAATCAAAGTCAAGCCGGTGCCCAAAGCCAATACGGGGTTGATGATTTCGTAAGCGGCCAAAGTAAACTGGCCCAAGGCCATCAAAGCCGCACCGATGGTGATGGAATGGCGTTTGCCGATAAATTTGTCGGCTAAATAGCCGCCCAAAACCGGGGTCAGATAAACGAGCGCGGTGAACATTCCGTAAATTTTGCTGGAAGTGGCTTTGCTGAAGCCGATGACGGTGCTGATCATAAACAGCGCCAACAGCGCGCGCATACCGTAATAGTTGAAACGCTCCCACATTTCCACCATGAAAAGCATGTACAAAGCTTTCGGCTGGCCTTTGTGGGTGACGTTGTGCTTCACTTCTTCGTCAGTCATTCATTTCTCCTTTGTATCAAAAAAAGGGTACCCCTTATTCTACAAAAAAAGAGGGAGTGAGGGAGGAAAAAAATGGATTTTAGGCGGGGAAACTCATTTGAACGGCCTGCCACAGCAGCCGTACGCTGTGGTAAACCGCCAGCGCGCAGTAAACGGAAAACAACAGAATTCCCGCCGTCCAGAGCCATTTGGCCCGCAGACTGATTTTGCGCGACAGCCAGACCGTAATCAAGGAAAAGGGCCCCACCAGGCACGTCAGTAGCAAAATGCCTCCGTGGTCGTACCAAAAGCCCATTTGCGGCCGCAGCGGTTTGCCGCAGTGACGGCAGTAGCAGTCGGAATCGTCGGCGTGAAAACGGCAGCGCGGGCAGGCGGGCATCAGAGGTCCTCCCCGTGGCTGCGCAGATAACGTTTGATTCGGCTGCGTGCGTTGGCCGTTTTGGCAAATTCCAGCCAGTCGCGTTTGGGCTGGGCGGTTTTCTTGGTGATGATTTCGCACACGTCGCCGGTTTTAAATACATAATCCATACGCACCATGCGGTTGTTGACTTTGGCACCCATATATCGCTCGCCGATGTCGGTGTGAATGGCGAAGGCGAAGTCTATGGGGGTGGCTCCGTCCGGCAAAGGTTTTACGTCCGCCTGCGGAGTAAAAACGAATACTTGCTGCAGGTTGATGTCGGTTTGGAATCCTTCCAAAAATTCCCGCGGGGCGGTTAAATCCCGCTGCCATTCAATCCACTGGCGTATCCAGTTGATTTTTTCGTCAAAATTTTTATCCTTTTTCCCGCCCAGTTTGTAGCGCCAGTGCGCCGCGATGCCGTATTCGCAGGTGCGGTGCATTTCTTCCGTGCGGATTTGTATTTCCACAATGTCTCCCGTGGGCACCAGCACGGTGGTGTGAATGCTTTGGTACATGTTGGCTTTGGGGGTGGCGATATAATCGGTAAACGTGCCGGCCAAAGGTTTGAAACGGGAGTGCACCACACCCAGGGCTTTGTAGCAGTCGGACACGCTTTTAGTGATGATGCGCACGCCCAGCGAATCCTGAATTTCCGCAAAAGACAGGTTTTGTTTTTGCATTTTGCGATAAATGGAATAGTAGTTTTTTGCGCGGGAGAGCAGGCGGTAGTCCATGTTTTCTTCTTTCAGCGCGGGCTCCAGCAGACGTTTAAATTCGTTCAGCGCGGCTTGGCGGTCGGCGGTGCGTTTTTCTACCTGTTGCACCAAGTCTTTAAATTCTTCCGGGTGGAGATATTTAAAGGCCAAATCTTCCAGTTCGGTTTTGATGGTGAACATGCCCAAACGCTGGGCCAGCGGCGCGTAAAGCGTAATGGTTTCGTATGCCTTGAATTTTTGTTTTTCGGGAGGCATGACGTCCATGGTGCGCATGTTGTGGGTGCGGTCGGCCAGTTTGATGAGAATGACGCGTACGTCTTCGGCCACGGCGATGAGCATTTTGCGCCAGTTTTCCACGGTTTCTTCGTCCGTGGAAGAGAACTTCAAATCGCTGATCTTCGTCACGCCCTGCACCATGTGGGCCACGTCTTTGTTGAATTCTTTTTTCAGCTCTTCCGTCGTCACGCCGGTGTCTTCTACCGTATCGTGCAGCAGGCCTGCGCAGATGGTTTCTTCGTCCAAATTAAAATCCAGCAAAATTTTGGCCACGGCGGTGCAATGGTTAAAGTACGGCTCGCCCGTTTCACGCTTTTGGTCTTTGTGGGCGTTTTGGGCAAAGCGGTAGGCTTTTTCCAGCATGGACGTGTCCGCGTTGGGATTATATTCTTTAAATTGGGCGACCAAATCTTTCAATTCCATGGGCATAAATTATTTTCTCACTATGTCGGCCAAAATTTCGCGTGCGGCGCGTGCGGCTACTCCTTTTTCTCCCAGAGAGGCGCGCAGTTTAAGCAGCTCTTCCCGCTGGGCGGCCAGCTTGGCCGGATTTTGGAACATGGCCATGGTTTGCGCGGCCAGCAGGCGCGGGTTGGCCTCGGCCTGAATCAGTTCTTTGACCAACGGCTTGTTTGAGAGCAAATTGACCAACGAAATATATTTTACCTTAATGACGGCTTTCGCTATTTGGTAAGTGGGCCAAAACAATTTGTACGCCACCACCATGGGTACGCCGAGCAGGGCGTTTTCCAGCGTGGCGGTGCCGGAACAGGCGAGCAAAAAGTCCATTTGTCCGCGCAATTCGTAGTTTTTATCTTTGACGATATGAAAGTTCGGGTGGGGAGGCTCTCCCAGAAGGGACAGAATTTTGTTCTCGTCCGCGTCCGGCAAGGCAAACAAATACGCCTGCGTGTTGGGAAATTCTTTGAGAACTTGTTTAAAAGTTTGGTAGAAGACGGGCGTCAGACGGGAAATTTCCCCCATGCGGCTGCCGGGCAAAATCCCCAGTTTCCAAGCCTTATTTTTTACATTGTCCGTTTCGTACGTATGCGGGGCGGGCTCGGGCATGATGTCTAAGAGCGGATTGCCCAAAAATACGGCGTTTCCGCCGAATTTTTTATGGAAAGAAGGCTCAAAGGGATAAATGACAAACATTTTTTTGGTCAGCCGGGCCAATTGTTTGGCGCGGTATTGGCGGCTGGCCCACACTTGCGGCGTCACGTAATAAAAAGCGGGAATGCCGCGTTTTTGCGCCATGGCCAGCACCTGGCGGTTGAACCCGTAAAAATCCACCGTAATGACGGCGGCGGGATTTTGGGTTTCCATATATTCGCGGATTTGTTTGGTCAGAGAAATCCACAGCGGCATTTTTTTCAGCGGTTCAATAAAGCCGCTGGCTCCCTGCGCCGCCAAGTCAAACAAAAAGCGGTCCGCTTCTTTTTGCATTAATTTGCCGCCGACGGCGGTTATTTGTACGTCGGGGTCCGCTTTTTTCAATTCCCGGATTAAGCCTGACGCGTGCAAATCGCCCGACACGTCTCCCGCCACGATAAGAATGTTTTTGTGCAGAGGGGTAATGGTCGCCATATTATTTATCCTGTTTGAATTGGCCCAGCGTTTCGCCCAGCATCATTTGCGCGGCTTTGGCCACGTCCTGCACCATTTGCAAAGGTTTGGGCGTATGCACATGCTCGGTTTTGGGTATGTCAAAGCGGCGGATTTGTTCCGTAATTTTCAGCGCCAGTTCCAACGCTTTGCTCCCTTTTTCTCCGCTGGGTGCGGGGGTTCTGTGCGTTTTGATACAGTCAATAAAATGTAAAATTTCCGCGGTAATGGGCAACTGCTTCTGGACGGGGGGATAAATGACCGTCAAATCCTGCATGGAAGAAATGACCGGTTTTTCTTTTTTGTACATTTTGACCCGGGCGTTCATAAAGTCCACGGAAATATAAGCGTCCTGCTGAAACAAATGCATGAAACGCGCCCGTTCAAAGCTGGCGCGGCTGGCGGTCAGGTCGGCCAGCGTGCCGTCGGCAAAGCGGATGCGCACGTTGGCGATGTCTTCGTGGGCGGAAAACACGCTCATCCCCGTGGCGTCAATGCTTTTGACTTCCGAAGGGACCAGCGTCAGCAGCAGGTCTATGTCATGAATCATCAAATCCAGCACCACGCCGATGTTGGACATGCGGGCGTCGTAAGGCCCCAGCCGGTTCATGGTGATGAATTTGGGATGATCAATGTATTTTACGGCTTCCACTACGGCGGGATTAAAACGTTCTACGTGTCCCACTTGCAGGATGCATTCGCGCTGTTTGGCGGCGCGTATAAGATCTTTTGCCTGTTCCAGCGTGGAAGCGATGGGTTTTTCCACCAGCGTATGCACGCCGTGTTCCAAACAATACATACCGATTTGATGATGCAAATGCGTCGGCGCGGCCACGATGACGGCGTCCACCTGCCCGACCAAATCTTCCATTTTGGAATACGGGGTGGCGTTGTATTGCCACGCCAGTTTTTGCGCGCGCATCAAATCCGGGTCGCACACGCCCACCAGGGTGACGCCCGGCATTTTTGCCAGCGTGCGGGTATGAAAAGTTCCTATTTTTCCGGCGCCGATGACGCCGAATTTCAAATTGGTTTCTTCTGGCATGTGCACCTCGCTGTTGTTTATTTTATTATATCATAGCCGGGGCGCGCTCGTTTAGCCGGGTTTTCGGGCGGTTTTTTAAGTATAATAAGCATATGGAACAAACGCTTATTTTAATCAAGCCCGACGCCATTGAAAAAAGGCTGACGGGCATTATCCTCTCCCGCTTTGAAGCCTTGGGGCTGGAAATTGCGGGCGCGAAGGCCGTGTCCGCCACGGAAGAATTGCTCCGCAAACATTACGCCAATTTGGCCGGCACCCCGTTTGTGGACGAAGTGGTGCGTTTTATGATGGGCGATTACAACCATTTGCCCGACCACCGCATTTACGCCTTTGTCCTGCGCGGGGAAAACGCCGTTTCCCGCGTGCGCGCCGCCTTGGGCGCCACCAACCCGGACAAAGCGGAGCCTTGGACGCTGCGCGGTCAGTTCGGCTGTGTGAAAAACGGCGTGATGCAAAACGCCGTCCACGCCTCCGGCACGCCGGAAGAAGCGGCGCGCGAAATCGCGCTGTGGTTTAAGCCCGAAGAAGTGTTGGCATGAAAAAACTTTGGATTTTATGCGCCGCCGCGTTGGGTTTGTCTCCCGCCGCGTGGGCGCAAATGAAAGGAACATCCGTCAATTTGACCTCTCAGGACGGGTGGACGATTTCCGCTTTGTATCAGCCGGCGGAAGAAGGACAAAAGACCGTCCTGCTGCTGCACGACGCGGGGAAAGACAATCAGGCGTTTACCGCCTTTGCGCAGCGGCTGGGAGAAAAAGGGATCGGTTTTTTGGCTCCGGATTTGCGCGGCCACGGCCGGAGTATTAATAAAGGCGGCTATGCCTCTTTTGCCAAAGAAGGTGTGGACAACGATTACAATAAAATGACCCGCGACGTAAACGCCGCCGTGGAATTTTTGAAAAGTAAAGGCGTGACGGAAGAAAACTTGGTTTTTATCGGCGCGGGTATGGGTGCCAATGTGGCGGCCAAATCGGCGAGTTTATGGCCGGATGTGGGGGGATTGGCGTTGCTTACGCCCTCGGCCAATTTCCGGGACGTACTCTCCATCCCCGCCCTGCGCGTATATAAAGGCTATGTGTTTATCGCCACGGCGGCGGATGACAAAAAGGCCTTTTTGGAAGCGAGCATTTTGCGCAATGTGGCGTTTTTAAGCGCGGGGGAAGGAAAAGTGGTTTTCGCCACCGCGTACAATAAAAAATCGCATGAAATGTTGGACGCTTGGGTGGCGCCGGAATTGGTGCAATGGCTGATCACGCCGCAGAAGCCGGAAATACGCCCCGATCTGCCGCCCGAGGAAGAAGAAACGGAGTACGGTTCTTATGAACCGGTGACGCCTTCGGATACGGAAGAAGCGCTTGTGCCGTCCGTTTTGGAATAAATTCGTTTTACATGGAGACCCGATGAACCCCGCCCGCGTCGTTTTTCCCGGTTTTTGGTTTGGAGAAAGCTCTTTGGCCGCGGCCAAAGCAGCGGCGCGGCGCGGTGTGGGCGGTTTTTGCGTATATGGCGGCACATCCGCTCAGGTCAGCCGCTTTGCCGAACAGATGCAGGAAGCTTCCGGGCACGGGCGTTTGCTGTTATGCGCGGAGATGGATGATAATCTGTCCGAGGTGATTTCGGACGCGCCTGCGCTGCCGGATAATTTTTCGTTGGGCGCCGACCCGGATGCGGATACAGCGTACCGCAAGGGGCTGCTTACGGCGCGCATGGCGCGCAGCGCGGGCGTGGATTGGCTGTTGGGCCCCGTGGTGGATACGGGATACCAAAGCCCCGCATTTTCTGAAAATCCGCTGACCGTTTCCCGTTTGGCGGGGGACTTTGCCGCCGGCGTAGCCAATGCCGGAGCGTTAAACTGCGTGAAATATTTCCCCGGAGTCAGCGGAATACTGAAAACGCCGGCCCAGCTGGAGGATTGTGAATTTGTGCCATATAAACACATGTTCCGCCGCTGCGACGGCATTATGCTCTCCGACATGGTGTTTGCCAATCTGGATCCTTCCCGCCGCGCCATGATGTCTTCCCGGATTATACGGGATTTGTTAAAAAAACGACTGAACTACAAAGGATGTATTGTGGGCGCGCCGCTTTTCAAAAGCCGCATTAAGAACGAGGCCGCCGCGGCTTTGCAAATGATACACTGCGGCGTGGACTTTATTTTGTCTCCGCGTTCGGCGGAGCCCGTATTGGATGCGGTGGAGCGCGCTTGTGACAAAGCGGAATTGACCGATGAAGTCATCCGCGCCATTTCCTGCCATGAAATGCTGTCCGGGAAGGTGGCTTCTTCCCACGCGGCGGCGTTCGGCCGTAAAGAAGCCTTTGAAGCGGCGCTGCATTTTTAAAAATCAAGTTTCGTTTTTCGGTCTGTTGGGCCGTTGTTGACGAAGACGCGTAAAGTCTTGACGCGTTTTTTTTTTTTGATAAATTTTGCTTATGAACAAAAATTATCAAAAACTTTCCCTGGAAGAAAAAACCTCATCAAACGCAAATTAGACGGCTTTGCATTCGACGTGTATAAAGAAATATGCAGAGGGGAAACGGGGAAAAAAGAGCCTTCTGTAAAATTGCCGACGTACGGTATTTATTATTACTGAAAAACAGTTTTTGAGGAAAGTGATGTGTTTCGGTTTTAAAGAGGCGGGGGCCACCCTCCGCCTTTTTTTCAATCTGCTTTCGCGTGAGAGGAATTAAATCGCCGTCAGGCAGATGCCGTTTTTGTCCGCCAGCGCGATGACTTCTTCCAAATCCAATACCAGCGTTTTTTCCGCTTCGAAAGCCAGCAGTTTAAATCCCGCGTCCGCCATGGCCTGCATAGTGCCTTTGCCGATGACGGGCAAGTCAAAACGGTCGTCTTGATTCGGGCGGGCCACTTTGACCACCGCCACACAGGCGTTTTTCTCCGCCGACTGGCGGTATAACTCTCCCGCGCGGCGTATGCAGGCGTCCGTGCCTTCCATGCCTTCTACGGCGATGACGGCGTTTTGGCTGACTACGCACGTCAGCCCGATGTCCAAAGCGGCGATTTCTTTGGCGATGCGGAATCCGTATGCGCAGGCGGTTTCTTCTTCCTGCGTCGGCCGGCGTTTGGACAGCACTCCCCGCGGCGGCATAAAATGTTCCAGATACAGCGCGGAACTGACGAAATCTATGCCTTCTTTTTTAAATTCCTCAATAATTCGGGTGAGAATATTTTTGGTTTGCATGGATTTGAGCGAGGCCAAAAATTTGGCCCCGCGCAAATCCGGCATTAAGTTGGTGAAGATAGACGTATGTTTCACCCGTCCGGCCATCAGCACTTTGTTTACGCCGTGGCGTTTGAAGAATTTCAGTCCCGCGCCCAACTGGCCCAGGCGGAAATCCTGATAAACGCCGCATAAACCGCGGAAGTCTTCCTCCCGCGCATTGCCTCTGGCGCCGGCCACCACCACTTCCACTCCTTTGGAAGCGGCCTGACGGGCGATATAGACGGGCATTTTGCCTTCGCCGGCAATAATGCCCAATTTTTCAGTCTTCATCGGTTAATTTGCGTTTGGCCGAAGCGATACCGCGCTTGGAATTTTTGCAAAATTCCAGCATTTCTTTGACGGGCGCTATCGGGTTTTCCGCTTCCAGTTTGGCGATGGCTTCCGCCAGCATCATCTTGGAGCGGAACAGCACCTTAAAGGCGCGTTTGACGGCCATGATTTCATCGCGGCTCATGCCCGCCCGGCGCATGCCGATGACGTTGAGCCCCACCAAACGGGCTCTTTGACCCTGGGCGGTGCAGTACGGCGGAACGTCCAGCGGCAGCATGGCTCCGCCGGAAAGCATGGCCAGCTTGCCTACGCGTACGAACTGGTGCACGCCCACCATGCCGGAGCTGATGACGCGGTCGGCCAACTGCACGTGTCCGGCGATGCCGGTGCTGTTGGCCAAGATAATGTTGCTGCCCAATTGGCAGTCATGTGCGATGTGGGCATTAGCCATCAGCAGGCAGTTGTTGCCGATGCGGGTGGGAACGTCCAGTTTGGTGGAACGGTGAATCGTCACGCATTCCCGAATTTTGTTTCCGTTGCCTATAACCACCATGCTTTCCATGCCGTCATAGGACAGGTCCTGCGGTTTTACGCCGATGGAAGCGTGTGCGATGACTTCGTTTCCGTCGCCCATTTCGGTGTTTTCTATCAGACAGAAAGGACCGATATGGTTGTTCTTCCCCATCGTCACGTTTTTGCCCACGACCGTATAGGGCCCGATGTACGTCGTCGGGTCTATTTTGGCCGAAGGGTCAATGATGGCGGTGGGGTGTATGCGGGTGTCAGACATTAAGGTTTTCTCCTAGTATGAACGTCAGGTATGCCTGGGTGCACAGTTTGTCATTGACGTACGCTTCCGCGTAAATGCGCGAAAGCTTGCCAAGACGTAAAACTTGCACCGGCATGTGCAGAGTGTCCCCCGGTACGACCATCCCTCTGAATTTGGCGTTTTCCACGCCTAAAAAAAGCGGCAGTCCTTTGCCCGTCACGTTGACGCGGCTCATAATGGCTCCGCCAAAGGCCTGAGACATGCTTTCCAGTATCAGCACGCCGGGCATAATCGGCTTTTGAGGGAAATGCCCTTTAAAGAAGTATTCGTCTCCGCGTACGTGTTTGATGCCCACGCAGGTTTTGCCTTCTTCAATGACGCGGACTTCGTCCAC
>CAMGSK010000005.1 GCA_946061795.1 uncultured Elusimicrobium sp. | reverse complement strand
AATATAATACAGGGTATCAAAATGAACAAAAGAATTTTAGTGGCAGAAGACGAAGTTTCTCTATTGCAGCTGCTGACTTTAGTGCTTACCAAAGAAGGCTATGAAGTGCATGCCTGCCAAACCGGGCGCGAAGCCATCGCGCGCATGAAAGAACTGCACCCGCATCTGGTGCTGTTGGACGTCATGCTGCCCGGCCTGGACGGACGCGCCATCGCGTCCATTATGGAACAAGACGACGAACTAAGCGGCATTCCCGTCATCGTCACATCGGCGCTGGTGGAATCGGCGCACATGTTTCAGCCATTTCCGCAGGTAAAAGACTTTTGCGCAAAACCGTTTGTTTTGAAAGAACTGGTAATTAAAGTCAAACAGTGCTTGGGCGACGCGTAAAAACATTTCCATAAAAAACCCCGCGTGGCAAACGCGGGGTTTTTTATTTGTTCGTTAAATTCGATTGGACAGCCGCCCCTGGGCGTACTTTTCCCGAAATGCGTCCAGCGTGCGTTCCAACACCAGTTCCGGCACGCCTTCGCGGCCCAATAACTTTTTGACGCTGGTGGCCGTATCGGCCAGAGAGGGGGAAAGTTTGTTGTTTACGTTAATGCCTATTCCCACCAACAGCCACTGGGCCAGGTCGGCTTCGGAAGAAGACTCAATTAAAATTCCGCAAATCTTTTTCCAGCGTTTGGCGGTTTTATCCCAAACCAAAACGTCGTTGGGATGTTTGATTTTAGTTTTAAATCCGAACAATTCTTTCAGTGCGCGGCAGACGGCTTCGGCGGTTTTCAGGCTTAAATTGCCCGTGTGGCGCACCGGCTTTTCCGGGCGGAGCACCAACGTAAAATATACGCCGCCGCGTTTGGCGTCCCACGTGCGCTCATACTGGCCGCGGCCGCCGGTTTGTTCATAGGCCAGCACCAACGTGCCGTCCGGAGTATCCTGCTGGGCCAACTCGCGCGCCAGGTTTTGCGTGCTGTCCAACACTTCCACGCTTACCATGCGGCTGACGCTGGGCAAAGGGAGGGTCATTTCTTCCATAAATATATTTTATCAATTAAGAGGCGCCCTGGGCAAAAACGAGAGCTATTTTACTTTCATTTGCTTGATTTCAAACAGGCGGTCTCTTAAATCCGCGGCCAGTTCAAAGTTCAAATTATCGGCCGCTTCTCGCATTTGGCGTTCCAATTCGGCAGCAATTTTATGAATATTTTTTGCCGTTGGTTCAGACAGGGCCGAATGCAGAATGCCCAAACCTTCGTTTTTGGCCGATTGCTCAAATTCTTTCAGTTCCACTTCCGCTTTTTCAATGGTTCTGGGAGTAATGTGATGTTCTTTATTGTATGCTTCTTGGATGGCGCGGCGGCGGTTCATCTCTCCCAAAGCGTACTTCATGCTTTCGGTTTCCCGGTCCGCATACAACACCACCTCCCCGCCGACGTTGCGCGCGGCGCGGCCGGAAATCTGAATCAACGTGGTGGCGTTGCGCAGAAAGCCTTCGTTATCCGCGCCCAAAATGGCCACCAGCCCCACCTGCGGGATGTCTATACCTTCGCGCAACAGGTTGATACCTACCAGCACGTCAAACGCTCCCTGACGGAACTGTTTTAAAATTTCCACGCGCTCCAACGCGTCAATATCCGAATGCAGGTAGCGCGTCTTAACGCCTTTTTCAATCAAAAACGCGCTTAAATCTTCCGCCGTTTTTTTCGTCAAAGAAAGCACCAGCGTGCGTTCTTTTTTGGCGATGTGTTCCTGAATTTTACCCAGCAAATGGTCTATTTGCCCCGCACTGGGATGAACAGTCACTTTCGGGTCCACCAACCCGGTGGGACGAATGACCTGTTCCACAATTTCGCCTCCGCTGGCGGCCAGTTCATACGGCCCCGGCGTGGCGGAAACGAAAATGGTAGAAGGCATCAGACTTTCAAACTCGTCAAATTTCAGCGGGCGGTTATCGAGCGCGGACGGCAGGCGAAAACCGAAATCCACCAGCATTTGTTTGCGGGAACGGTCCCCGTTGTACATGCCGCGCACCTGCGGCAAGGCCACGTGAGATTCGTCCACCACCATCAAAAAATCGTCATATTTACGGAAATAGTCAATCAGACAATTCGGCCTCGCTCCGGGCGCGCGGCCGTCCATATAACGCGAATAATTTTCAATTCCCGGGCAAAACCCCGCCTGCTGGAGCATTTCCAAATCATACTCCGTGCGCTGTTTCAAACGGTATGCTTCCATTTCTTTGCCTTGCGCGCGCAAAGCGGAGTGCTGCACAGCCAAATCGGCGCGGATTTGGTCTAGGGCGCGTTCCCGGTCTTCGTCCTTAACCACAAAATGTTTGGCCGGGTACACCCACGCTTCCGACAGTTCGGAAACGATATTTCCGGTCATAGGATGAATTTCATAAATGCGGGCGATGTTTTTTCCTTTGATTTCCACGCGCACGGCGTTTAAGCTGTACGGAGGGAATATATCCACATACGGGCCGCGCATGCGAAAAGTGCCGGGAATGAATTCCATTTCATTGCGCGCGTATTGGATTTTAATCAGCAAGCCGCCCAAAAGACCTCGGGGCATTTCCGCGCCTTGCTTAAGGTAAACGCACAACTCGCTGTAGCTGTCCGGCGAACCGATATTATAAATGCATGAAACGGACGCCACCACAATGGTGTCACGGCGCGTCAGCAAAGAGGTGGTGGCCTTCAGGCGGAGTTTATCGATGTGGTCATTGACGGCGGAATCTTTTTCAATATACGTATCGGTTTGCGGAATATACGCTTCCGGCTGGTAATAATCGTAATAAGAAATAAAATATTCCACCGCATTTTCCGGAAAAAAATGTTTAAACTCGGCGTACAGCTGGGCGGCCAGCACTTTATTGGGAGAGAGGATGAGCGTCGGGCGGTTTAACTTTTCAATTACATTGGCCACCGTAAAGGTTTTACCCGAACCAGTCACACCCAAAAGCGTTTGGCGTTTTTGCCCATCCAACACGCCGCGCGTCAACGCGGCGATGGCCTTGGGTTGGTCTCCCGACGGTTTAAAATTGGAAACGAGTTTAAAATGGTCCATACGCATATATTGTACTTCAAAAAAAGGCTTATCTCCGGCAAGAAACAGACTAAAAACAAACGGAGCAAAACATGGGCTTTGCTCCGTTTGCCATCGTGTTCAAATGCGCGCTTATACGGCCCCGTGAATAAAGTTTGCGTTCAGCACGCCGGGCAGCAGCTGGGCCACGCCGTCAATCATAAACTGCATGGCGATGGCGCACAAAATCATACCCATAAAACGGATGACGATCTGCGTGCCGTTGGTGCCGAGCAAATTGAAAATGGAGCGGGACACCACCAGACACAAGCCGACCACCACCGTCGCCAAAAACAAAACGCCCAACATCATAACAAACATCGGGAAGGTTTTGGTCTTTTCGGCATAGAGCACCACCGTAGTGATGGACCCCGGGCCGATAAACAAAGGCATAGCCACCGGCACGACGATGTGACTCAAGCGGTTGCGCGCCTGGGAAAACGTACCGCCGTGCGCGGAAGCGGTTTCAATACCGCCCGACTCAAACTTGCTGCGGCCCTGCAACATGCGCAAACCGACAATCAAAATAATCACCGAACCGGCCAGCCGGAACGCCGGCAGCGTAATACCGAACACGCCCAAAATGCGCGTGCCGAATACAAAGAACACCGCCAACATGACAAACATGGACAAAGCCATCAAAATCGCCACCGCGCGCTGCACTTTGGGAGTATCGTTCTCCACGTGTTCCAAAAATATGGGCACGTTGCCGATGGGGTTTAAAATGGCCAAAATACCGATAAACGCGTTAAACAACAAACTCCATTCCATAGTCGCTCAAAGCTCCTTAAATATGAACGTAAAAACGCTTCATATATAGTATAGTAAAAACAAGCCTTCCGCGCCTACGCCCAAAACGGGCAGAAAAGCGGAATAGCGTGCGAACGAAAGGCTGCGCTGTTCGTCTAAAATGCAACCGCAGGCGGAAAAAGTTGAGCCCCGGGTGAAAAATTGTTATAATAAGATATATTCAATTTAGGGCAGTTGGCGCAGCGGTAGCGCGTCCGCCTCACACGCGGAAGGTCACAGGTTCAAATCCTGTACTGCCCACCATTTAAACAAGAAACCTATGTCCCGTGCATAGGTTTTTTGTTTGGATACTGGCAGTAAGGACGCAAACTGCTTTGCGTCCGGCAGGATTTGAAAGGCGGAGCGATGTTTTTGTTTGAGGTGCGAGCCGCACCGGCGAGAGCCGAAAGGCAAAAACCGCGAGCCCGGCCTGCAGGAAAATTCCGTCAGGAATTTTACCGGAAGGCAAATCCTGTACTGCCCACCATTTACAAAATCCTCCACTCCCGTGGGGGATTTGTGTTTTATATTACAGGGCAGGAAGCGGGCCAACTGCTTGGCCCGCGTCAGGATTTGAAAGCCGGAGTTTTATACGAGTTTGAGCGAAGCGAAAGGCGAGTATGGCGAGGCGGGGCCGCAAGTGCCGAGGGGCAACGAGGCAACTTGTGGCCAAATCCTGTACTGCCCACCATTTAAATGAAAAACCTATGCCATGTGCATGGGTTTTTTGTTTGGATACTGGCAGTAAGAAAGAAAACTGCTTTGCATTCGCCGGAATTTGAAAGGCGCGGGGATTTTCTATTTAAGGAAAACGCGCGAAAGGGGAAATGTGCGGATTTTGTTCACCCGCATAATACGCAGTTATTGCATTACAGGGGCATATAATAAGAAGTACTTTTACTTCCTTCATTTGTGTGCCGCCATTTCCAGCCGCTCCCTTCCAACATTTTGGCGGCGGGTCCTATCCGAGTAGTACAAAAAGGAGGCTCCGCCTCTGTAAACCAAATAGCACATTGAAAGAAATCACTCGCCGAAATTAACGGAGAATTGCTTGTCATATATGCACTGTTTTGGTTGGTATAAGACACTTTGCCGATATGAGCCACTCCTTTTTCGTCTATATAATCCCACACGGTAAGGTCCGCAAAATTTTTAGGCCAGGTTCCGTTTGCCAAACGATACATCTGAATGTCTTTTCTAATACTGCGGGCTTGCAGCAGCACTTGCGCCAGCTGAGCTTTGGAAACCGCATTTCTATACTGCGGCAGCGCAACGGCGGACAATATGCCGACAATCAGTACCACCACCAAAAGTTCTATCAGTGTAAAGCCCTTTAAAGCCGCCCCAAACGCGTTTTTCATCACGGACCTCTTTTTTTGATAAATTTTGCTTACAAAGCAAATTTATCAAAAAAAAAAAACAAATCAAGACATGACACTCTCACCCCCTTATCCAACGGATGCCTCCGGCAAACAAAGCGCCCGTCCCCCCGCTCCGTATGCTATACTAAATACAAGAGACACTTATGCCTAAAAATATTTATGAGAAATTAGCCCCCGTCAACAATATCTGCCTGCTGATTTTGGCCGGCACCGCGTTAACCGGTATTTTGGTGTATGCCAAAGCGGTGTTGATGCCTTTCGTCATTGCGGTGTTCTTATCCATCGTGCTCAACACCATTGCCCAATGGATGAAAAAACAATGGAATGTGCCGCACCTGTTGGGTTTTTTGCTGGGTATTTTGCTGTTCTTGGGGCTGGCGGCTCTTTCCGTCATTTTTATTTCCAACTCCATTTCCTCCTTTGTGGACGGAGCCAATATTTACGCCGAAAAATTAAACGCCACTGTCGCTTGGTTTTTGCACACGGCGGAAAAGCTGGGCTTTCGTATTAACGCCCAATTTATCGCCGATTTATTAAACCGCCTGCCCATTCTCAATCTGGTGCGTACCATGGGCAGCACGGTGGTTTCTTTTATCTCCAACTTGCTGTTGGTCTCTTTGTTCTTGATTTTCCTCTTCATGGGCCGCGCGTCCGCAGATGAAAAAAACGCGCTGACCACCAACATAGAAAAACAAATTTCCTATTACCTGCTGATTAAAATTTTCGTTTCTTTGCTGGCGTCCGTGTCCACCTGGATTATCCTTTCCATTACCGGAACGGAGCTGGCCACCATGTTCGCGGTGCTGACCTTCGTGCTTAATTTTATCCCTAACATAGGCCCTTTTATCGCCACCCTGCTGCCCATGCCCGTGTTATTTCTGCAATACGGCTTTGACTGGCACATTATCGCGGCGGGCGGCCTGCTGGCCGGAACGCATTTTATCATCGGTAATATTTTGGAAACCAAATGGCTGGGCAAAGGAATGGATTTAAACCCGGTGGTGGTCATTGCCTGTTTGATTTTCTGGGCCTTGGTGTGGGGAGCGATAGGGGCGTTGCTGGCCGTGCCGCTCACCTCCATTATTAAAATGATTTTGGAACGCAGCGAACCGACCCGGCCTTTTGCCGATATTTTGGCCGGACGCATTCCGTTGCGCTGATTTATGAAAAACATTTCCCCGTGGCGATATATTCCTTCCCTCTATTTCGTGGAAGGCCTGCCTTATATTTTGATCAACGTCGTTTCCGGCGCGCTCTACACCAAGCTCGGCGTGCCCAACGACGTTTTTATTTTTTGGACGGGCTGGCTGTATCTGCCGTGGATTTTGAAAATGCTCTGGAGCCCGCTGGTGGACGGGAGTGCCACCAAACGCCGCTGGCTGCTGTGGTGCCAGGCGGGGTCTTCATTGATTCTCTTTTACATTGCGTGGACGCTGGGCTGGAATTCTTTTTTCGTTGCGTCCATTTTGGGTTTTGCGGCCGGCGCTTTCATTTCCGCCACCTATGACGTAGCCACGGACGGATATTATATGCTGGCGCTTTCTGCGGAGAAGCAAAGCTTTTTTATCGGAATCCGCACCATTTTTTACCGCGCGGCCATGATATTCGGCGGAGGAACGCTGCTGATGTTTATCGGCTGGTTGGAAACGCGCACGGGAAGCGTGCGTCTCAGCTGGCAGCTGGGTCTGGCGGGCATGGGGGTTTTGCTGGGAATTTTCGCGCTCTACCACGCCGGGACGCTTCCGCGCCCGGAGCAGGACCTCCCCGCCGAAACCGAAGGCGGATTTTCCGTTTTTGCCGATGCCTTTAAAACTTATTTCGCCCAAAAAAACATCGTCCGCATTTTGGCGTTCATTCTGATTTACCGGCTGGGAGACGCCATGTTGGAAAAAATCATCACGCCCTTTCTCATCGGCCCGGCCGAAACGGGCGCCTTGGCGTTAAGCACCGCCCAACTGGGGCTGATTAAAGGTACGCTGGGCCTGGCGGCCGTCATCGCGGGCAATTTGTGCGGCGGCTGGCTGTTGGGAAAATACGGATTTAAAAAATGCCTTTGGCCCTTTGCGCTGATTTTGATTCTGCCCAATTTCTTTTATGTATATATGGCGTTTGTCCGGCCCGGGCCGGCCGTCGCGGCGGCGTTAATTACGCTGGAGCATTTCGGCAACGGGCTGGCGTTGATGGCGTTTATGGTGTTTATCATGTATGTCTCCCAGGGAAAATACAAAACCTCCCACTACGCCATTTCCACCGGCATTATGGCACTGGGGATGATGATTCCTTCCATGCTTTCGGGCAAACTGCAAACCCTTTTGGGATACGGACCGTATTTTATTTTAACGGCCGCCGTCAGCGTCTGCACGCTGGCCGTAATCCCGCAAGCTTTCAAAATTAAATCCATAGAAGAGACGGAAAAGGCGTTTAAACAACATCATATGCAAATAGGAGACGCAGACTAATGGAAAACTTAATTCCCACCGAAACCGTAAATCCCCGCACCAGAAAGCTGGACTGCTCCACCCCCGCGCAGATTGCGCGTATGATCAACGCAGAAGATTTCAACGCCGCGCGCGCCGTCAAAAAAGCCGCTCCCGCCGTGGCCAAAGCCATCACGCTGGCGGCGCAAACGTTTTTGGCCGGACATAAAATTATTTTCATGGGAGCGGGCACCAGCGGCCGGCTGGGCGTGCTGGAAGCGGCGGAATGCGTGCCCACCTTCGGCACCAAGCCTTCCCAAATCGTCGGCATTATGGCGGGCGGAAAATCGGCCATGTTCCGCGCAAAAGAAGGCGCGGAAGACGACGCCGCACAGGGCGGGAAAGACGCCCTCAAAGCCGCCAAAAAAGGAGACTTCGTGGTGGGGCTGACGGCCAGCGGCATTACGCCTTACGTGCTGGGCGCGCTCAAAGCCGCCAAAAAAGCCGGCTGCTTTACCGCGCTCATCGCCTGCAACGCCAAGGCGGATCATTCCGACGCAGACATTTTCATTCACCTGCCCACGGGCCCGGAAGCCTTAAACGGCTCCACGCGCATGAAAGCAGGCTCCGCCACCAAAATGGCGCTTAACGCCATTACCACCGGCGCAATGGCGCGCGCGGGCAAAGCCTACGGCAACCTGATGGTGGACGTGCGTCCCACCAACAAAAAACTCGTACGCCGCGCCATACGCTTAATCCGCGCGGTATCCGGCGCAGACGAAAAAACGGCGGAGAAACTGCTTCAAGCTTCCGGCCAAAACGTCAAAACGGCCATCGTCATGCACGTAAAAAAATTAAACAAAGCAGACGCGGAAAAATTGCTCAAACGTCACAAAGGCTTCTTAAAGGAGACTTTGAGTGAACGTTAAACCCGCGCGCGGCGGCGCAGTGTTAGGCCTGATGAGCGGCACCAGCTGTGACGGTCTGACCGTATGTGCGGTAAACCCGGAACCCTTTGAAATTCTGGCGTTCAAAAATTACGGCTATCCCGCCGCTCTGCAGAAAAAGCTGCTCCGCGCGCCGGAGCTCCGCGCCGCCGCACTTTCGGAGCTGAACTTTGAACTGGGCAAATTATACGCGCAAAAAACGGAATTGTTTTTAAAATCGGCCGGATTGAAAAAAACGGATATTTTCTGCGCGGGAATGCACGGGCAAACCATTTACCACGGCCCGACGGACAAAACGCCCAACACCCTGCAAATAGCGGAGCCGGCCTTTTTGGCGGAAATGTTGGGCCGTCCCGTAGTCAGTCATTTCCGAGAGAGAGACATGGCGCTGGGCGGACAGGGCGCGCCGCTGATGCCGTTTTTTGACGAATACGTTTTCGGACGGGGTAAACCGAAAATCTTGCTCAATCTGGGCGGAATTTCCAATATTTCCGTCGTCGGGAAAGGAGTAAAAACTTTCGGCTTTGACTGCGGCCCGGCCAACACGCTGATGGACCTTGCGTGCGAAAAATATTTGCACCTTCCTTTTGATAAAAACGGCGCGCACGCCGCGCGCGGCCAAGCGGACGCCGCCTTGGTTTCCCGTCTGCTGCGCCAAAAATATTTCCGCCAAAGACCGCCCAAAAGTTTGGACAAAAATGATTTCGGTCCGGAATATTTGGAAAAATATTTTTCGGATTTCGGACCGCAACGCGTGCCGGACTTGCTGGCCACGCTGAATTATTTTACCGCCGCCGCGGTGGCGGACGCGCTGGTGCGTTTTGTGCCTGCCAAACAAAGAAAAGAGATAATCGTATCCGGCGGGGGAACGTTTAATCCCGTTCTGTTGGAAAACTTACGCCGGCTGACGGGCTTGCCCGTCATCACGTCCGCCCAGACGGGGATTGATCCGCAGGCCAAAGAAGCCGCGGCCTTTGCGCTGATGGCCTGGCTGGCCGTACGCGGACAAAAAAACCATTGCGCCCGCGCCACCGGCGCGCACAAAAACGCCGTATTGGGACAAATTACTTTATGAATATTAACCGCTTGATTTACCCGGGATTTTGGTTTGGCAAAACCGACAAAAAAGACGCGCTGGAAATGGCGCGCCGGGGAGCGGGCGGTTTTTGTATTTACGGCGGCACGCGGGAAGGAGTGACGGAGCTTATCCCGGCGCTGCGGGCGGCTTCTCCGCTGGAAAAACTTTTTATCTGCGCGGACTATGAGGACGGCCTGGGCCGCTGGATAACGGGAGAGTCGTGGGTGTTGTCCAATCTGGCCGTCGGCGCAAGCGGACAAGAAGAAATCGCCTATCAAAAGGGCCTGACGCTGGCGCTCGAAGCGCGGAATGTGGGAGTGGATTGGGTGTTTGCCCCCGTATTGGATTTGTGCGACGAGCCCAACAACCCCATCGTCAACACCCGCTCTTTGGGAGCAAATCCGCACTCCGTGGCACGGTTGGGAGCGGCGTTATGCCGCGGGCTTAAAGACGGCGGCGTATTAAACAGCATCAAGCACTTTCCCGGGCACGGCAAAACGACGCAAGACTCCCACTTGGGCCTTCCCGTTTTAAACCGAACGCGGGAAGAGTTGGAGAAGCATGAGCTGATTCCGTTCCGGGCCGCCCTGCCGTATGCGGACAGCGTGATGATCGGCCATTTGTTGCTGCCGGAGTTGGATTCAAAAAATCCCGCTTCTCTCTCCCGTTCGGTCATTACGACCCTTTTGCAAAAAGAAATGGGCTATGACGGGCTGGTGTTTACGGACGCCTTGTGCATGAAGGCCATTGGAGACGAGAAAACGGCCGCTTTGGCCGCGCTGAACGCAGGGGCGCACATTTTATTGGCGGCGGAAGACTCCGTCGCACTGTCCGATTTTTTACAAACGCAACAGATTGCGCCGGAAGTCATCGCCCGGTCTCTTTCTCTGCAAGATGCGTTGGCCGAACGTCTGCCGGACGCGCCGAAAGAAGGCCTGCCCGCGCGGGAATTTAACGTCCGATATGCAGCAAATTGCGCCGTACAAAACGGGTATCTTCCCGTGTTAAAACCGGGGCAAAGTGCGGCTTATTTGGAACTCGGAAACGAGGAAGATTTTGCCGCAAAACCTTTTTTAAACGCGCTGGAAAGCGCGGGCCTGCGGCTGGTTAAACCCGGAGAAAAAGCGGACGCGTTCATCGCCGTCAGCTTTTCCAATTACAAAGCGTTCAAAGGACATATCAATTTATCCAGGGAAGAAAAACAAAAGCTCTCCCGCGCGGCGGCTCAGTACGGGCAAAGCGTTTTTGTCAGTTTTGGCAGTCCCTTCGGCTCAAACGAAATCCGGGAACTGACGGGGCGGCTCTTTCTGTTCAGCCCCGCCGACGAAGCGCAAATTTGCGCGGCGGACATCTTGCTGGGAAAGACAAAGGCCAAAGGAATTTTGCCGGTTTAACGGTGGCTTTTAACATCTTCCGTCTTCATGATATAACAAAACCCCCGGGGTTTCTAAACAGCCTCAATAAATACACGTTCCGTCCCCACCCGGCGTTCGTCCGCAAACGGAAGCGCATATTTTACGGCCGCGCTCATTTCTGCCCTGACAAGATCTTGTTAAAACTTCTCCCGGATTTTTGCCATAAGTAAAATACAAACAATAGTCCCAATCTTCTTCTTGGTCAAAATTGCCCCGGCAGCCAAAAATTTCATCACCGGACGTTTCCAAGCTATACCAAAAATATTTACCTTGCCGGGCATTTGCCACATTTCCCGGTCCGAAATCGGCTTCCGGGAGATTAAGAGAAATGTCAATGGTGTCCCAAAAACAGCCCCCATCTGGATTAGCCAAATAATACCGGCTGCAGGCATCCGCCAAGGATTTTAAAATAAGATTTGCTTCCGCCACTCTGCTTTTCTCCACCGCTTTTTCATATTGCGGCAATGCAACGGCGGCCAAAATTCCAATAATCAAAACAACCACCAACAGCTCTATTAATGTAAATCCCGCATTTTTCTTTTTCATATACACCTCCCTGCGCGCCTTACGCAAAAGCCAGTGTATCAAAAAAAAAAAACGCGTCAAGCGCGCGTATATTTCTCTTCGGAGAAAGACAATAAAAAAGCCGCCTGAGGCGGCTTCTTCCATTCAAAAAATAAAAAGAAGAAAATCAGTTAAACAGATTCATCGCTTTGTCCAGCCCGTCCGCCAAGAAAACGTCCAGAGCCTCTGCGGCGCGGGAAACGGCTTGTTCCAAAACGGGAAGCTCCTGCTTGGAAAACTTGCCCAGTACAAAATCCGCCGCGTCAAAATAATCCGGTTTGGGGCCTATTCCCACGCGCAGACGGGCGATTTTGTCCGTGCCCATTCCCTCAATAATATTTTTCATGCCTTTTTGTCCGCCGGCTGACCCCGAGGAACGGAGCCGTATGCCGCCCAAATTCAAAGACATATCGTCAAAACAGACCAACAAATTTTGCGCGGGAATTTTATAAAAGCGGGCCAGCCCGCACGTCAGCTGGCCCGACAGATTCATATAAGTCATCGGTTTGGCGAGAAGCACTTCCTTTCCGCCTATGGATAACTTAGCGTACATTCCCAAATTTTGCCAGGGCTGGAAATCCGCACCGTGTTTTTCGGCAAAAGCGTCCAGCACCATAAACCCGGCGTTATGCCGCGTTTGCTGATACTGCGCTCCCGGATTACCCAGCCCGGCGATGAGAATGCGCTGCAATTTATTTCTTTTCGGCGTTCTTGGTCAGATTGCCGTCTTCGTCTTTTTTGCCCTTGGTGGAAGAGCTTTCCGGCTGGGCGTCCGCAGCGGCGGGCGCGGCAGCAGGTTCTTCGTCCTTGAGGATGGTCAAGTGCACCACGGGGGCCTGGGGATCAGTCAACAATTCCACGCCTTCGGGCAATTTGATGTCGCCCGCCACGATGCCGACGTTGATGGTCATCGGGGTCATGTCCACTTCAATCTCATGCGGGATTTTGCTGACCAAAGCGCGGACTTCAATTTCGCGCAAGATGTGCTCCACCATGGCGCCGTAAGCTTTCACGTCCGGAGATTCGCCCACCAGTTTAACGGGGACGACCACGTCCATTTTGTCTTTGAGCGACACGCGCTGGAAATCGGCATGGATAGGCAAATCCGTCACCACGTGATACTGGATTTCCTTTACCAACGCCTGTTCTTTGCCTTCGGGGAGATTGATTTCCACGATGGTGTTTTTACCCGCCTTCACGATTTTTTCCAAATCTTTAAGGCTGACCGTGATGCTCACGGGGTCTTTGTGACCGCCGTAAATAACGGCCGGCACGTTTTTTTCGGCGCGGATTTTGCTCAGCGCACCTTTGACGCCTTCACCGGTTCTGACGGTGGCGGCAATGTTCATCTCTTCCATGTCTTTCACTCCTTATGTGATAAAAAACTAATTAAACATATCGCTGATTGAACGTCCGTCATGGTTGCGTTTAATCGCGTCCGCCAAGATGTAGGAAATGGAGCGTACGTCCACTTTCGGCCCCAAATCCCGTATAGGCAGAGAATCCGTAATGATTAGTTTTTTGATATCCGATTTGTTGATTTTATCCACGGCGTTGCGGGAGAGCAGGCCGTGCGTGCACGCGGCGTACACTTCACGCGCGCCGCGCTCTTTGATTTTGGCGGCCACGGTGGTAAGCGTACCGGCCGTGTCCACGATGTCGTCAAAAATAATGGCCACTTTGTCTTTTACGTCGCCGATGACGTTGTACACCACCGCCTCGTTGGCTTTAGGACGGCGTTTGTCAATAATCACCAGCCCCGCATCCATGCGCGCGGCGAATTTGCGGGCGCGTTCCACGCCGCCCACATCCGGCGAAATGACGACCAAATCTTCTCTTTTGAAATCTTTAAAATAATCCAAAAACACGCTGCGCGCGCGCAGGTGGTCCACCGGGATGTCAAAAAATCCCTGTATTTGCCCGGCGTGCAAGTCCAGCGTCATAATACGGTCCGCACCGGCCTTGGTAATCAGATTGCTGGCCAGCTTGGCCGTAATGGGCACGCGGGCGGCGGCTTTGCGGTCGGCGCGCGCGTAGCCGAAATACGGAATGACTACAGTGATTTTTCCCGCGCTGGCGCGTTTAAAAGCGTCCACCATGATCAACAGTTCCATCAAATTTTCATTGACGGGGGGACAGGTGCTCTGAATAAGATAGCAATCGTGCGCGCGCACGGATTCCAAAATCTGCACGTCTATTTCGCCGTCGGCGAAACGTTCCACGCGGATTTTTCCCAATTCCATGCCCAAATGCGCGGCGATTTTCTGGGACAGAGCGGGATTGGCGTTTCCGGAGAAAATGCGCAAATCCCCATTTACGGTTTTAGTCATGTTTTTTGATCCCTTTGTTTTCCAGAACGACCTGACGCGCCCGCGCAATGGCCAAAGAGCCTTCCGGCACTTCTTTGGTAATCGTCGAGCCCGCGCCTATTTTGCTGTAAGGCTTCACTTCTACGGGTGCTACAAAATTCACGTTGGAACCCACAAAACAATGGTCCCCTATCACCGTGCGGTGTTTTTTCTGTCCGTCATAGTTGCAGGTGATGGCTCCCGCGCCGATATTGACCCCCGCACCCATATCCGTATCCCCGATATAAGTCAGGTGATTGACTTTAGAACCTTCCCCTATGACGGAATTTTTCACTTCGCAAAAATTGCCCACTTTGGCCTTGGTCTTCAGCGCGGCTCCGGGACGCAGGCGGGCGTAAGGGCCCACTTCGCAGTTTTGCTCTACCGTGCCGCCTTCCAAATAGCTGCCGGCGCGCACGCGGACATTATCCCCTATCACGCAATCGCGCACAATGACGTTGCTTTCAAAAAAGCAGTTTTGTCCGATAACGCTTTTTCCCTCTATCCAGCATCCGGGGCAAATCGTAGTATCCTGGCCGATTTGGACCTGCGCGTCAATATATACTTCTTCCGGGCGGGGAAAGCTGACGCCTTCGTCCAGCCATTTGTCCGTCACGCGGGAACGCATCAGTTTGTCCGCCAAAGCCAATTCCCGGCGGCTGTTGACGCCCAAAGCCTGCGTATAATCGGCCGCGTTAAAAACCTGCGCGGCCAATGAGGCGTTTTTAATGATTTCCAGCGTATCGGTTAAATAAAATTCCTGTTTAGGCCCTTGCGGGGTCAGCCGCCCCAGCGCATCCACCAGCGCTTTGGAATCAAAAACATACATGCCGCCGTTGACTTCCGTTATTTGGCGCGTTGTTTCATCAGCGTCCGTCTCTTCTACAATACGCGCAAACGCGCCGGACGCGTCCCGTACGATGCGTCCGTATCCTTTCGGGTCGGGTACGTTAACGCCCAGCACGGACACTCCCGCTCTCTGCGCATGAAAAGCCGCATACATCTGCTGCAAGGTTTCGGGGCGAATCATCGGGGCGTCGCCGTTCAGAATCATCACAGACTGGAATTTGCCCAACAACGGCAGCGCGGCGCGCACCGCTCCGGCGGAGCCGTTCAGTTCTTTCTGTTCGGCAAACACCACGGGCGCGGTCACGCCCCAAAAAGATAAATTTTGTTTGATTTCTTCCATCACGCGGGAGGCTTCATGGCCGACGATGACACAAATCGCGCCGGGCTCCAGGCTTTGGGCCGCGCGCAGGCTGTGCGCAATCATGGGCAAGCCGCACACGCGGTGCAGCGGTTTGGGAAGGGAAGATTTCATCCGGGTGCCTTTGCCGGCGGCCAGGATGAGTACGCAGAGATTTTTTTGGGCTACCATTTTGTTTAACTCTTGCCTAAAAAGAATCTAACTTGTTAGAAACAAATTATGTATAGATATTATACCAAAAATAAAGCGTCCGCGGTGCGGGCGCAGGCATAACGCCTGCTCTAGGCCCAAGCATTACTTATATGGTATCAATTTTCACAGTCCAATAAATAAAAATCCCCGCCTTTTCCAAAAGCGGGGAGTAAGCAAATAATTTTATGAGGGAAAAGGACAAGATGCGGAAGAGCAAGGCATGAGAGAAGGGCATCGTCCCGAACTTTGCTTATCTAAGCAGCTTATCATCTTACGATCCAAATCATACTCAAAAATATAATTAGCCATACTTTGTTTTCCCTGGAACCTCAGGGTAGATTGTCCTTGCCGGTTCAGGTATCTTACCGAAAAATTTTTCATCTCCGGGACTTCTATACCGACCCCTTCCAAAGAGACCGGATAATAGTCGTTAGCCAATTTATAAACGCTCAGAGCATTCAACAAAGCTCTCCCCTCTACCCACACTTCCGTCGCGCGCGCTTTTTCTACCGCTTTGGTGTACTGGGGCAGAGCGATACTGGACAAGATGCCGATGATTAACACCACTACCAGCAGCTCTATCAGCGTAAATCCGGCGTTTTTCTCGCCGGAGAAGGGTTTTTGATAAATTTTGTTCATAAACAAAATTTATCAAAAAAAAAAAACAATGCAAGGGGGAGTGGGGTTGTAGGCGAAGCCCCGATAGGGTACTTTTCTGCCCTGGAGAAAAGTATCACTTTATTTTCCCATAACAAACCGGTCCTTCCGTACGGGTAATCACGGCATGCACCAACCCGTGCGCACCGGAAGGAGCATTTTCTAAAATAACGTGCTGGAAATTGGACGTCACGCCACGCACTCCTTGTGCGCCGTGCTCTTCCACAAACACTTCCTGCTCCGAGCCCGTCAAAGAGGCGGCGAAATCCGAGCGTAGTTTTCTATCCAGTTCCCTCAATTTTTCCGCGCGCGCCTTAATCACGGCAGGAGACAGTTGGGGAAGCAATGCGGCTTTGGTGCCCGGGCGGGGAGAATAGCTGAATACATGCAGCCCGCATAATTTTTGGTCTTCAATAAAGCGGTACCCCGTTTCAAAATCTTCTTCCGTTTCCGTAGGAAACCCGGCAATCACATCGGCAAATACGGACGCGCCGGGCACCTGCGCGCGCAGCTGGGCGACTTTGGCGGCATATTGCGCCGTATTATAATGGCGGTTCATATCCTTCAGTACGCCGTCACAGCCGCTTTGAAGCGGCAAATGCAAATAAGAGCAGAACCGGTCCGGCCGCGCGGCCATAGCGGCCAGCACGCCGTCCGTGACGGTCTGCAATTCAATAGAAGAAAATCTCACGCGGAAGCGGCCCGGCAGAGCGGCGACGTCTGCGCACAAGGCCGCCAAATCTTTGCCGCTTTGCGGGCAGGAATAATTGCCGATGTTAATGCCCGTCAAAACAATCTCTCCAAAGCCTTTTTCCGCCAAAGACGCAATTTCTTTTAACACGTCCTCTACGGGTTTGGAACGTTTCACGCTACGCGCAAACGGCACAATACAATAGGAACAAAAGCAGTCACACCCGTCCTGAATTTTGATAAACGCACGGCTGTGCCCCTCATGGCCGGATACGGTCCAACAAATATCTTCTTCGTTGAATAAGGCGCGGCCCAACTCATATTTACCTACGATTTGGGCTTGAGGGAATTTTTCCCGCACGGCAGCTTGGTGCGCCATGGCGTAGCAGCCCGTCAATACCAAACGGGAGGCGGGATTGCGGCGTAAAATCTGGCGGATGAGTTTTTCTACGTCTTTGTCTGCCTGGTGGGTGACGGTGCAGGTATTGAGCACGCATACGTCCGCCGTTTCAAAAGACGGAGCGGGCTCGGCCCCGGAGCGCAAGAACTGCTCCCATATCGCTTGGCTCTCCACCTGGTTGACGCGGCAGCCGAAGGTTTTTAAGAAAAATTTCATAACAATTTAGCGCAGGCGCAAATACAGGCCGTCTCGGCGCGCAGGATATGCGGCCCCAGCGTGACGGGCAGCACGCCGTATTGGCTGGCGACGACCACTTCTTCGTCCGTCCAGCCGCCGGCGGGTCCGATATATACGCTCAGAGAGGAAGGCGCGCCCAGTTTTTCCATTCCCCAGAACAGGGTATGGCTTTCTTCGCATTCATACGCCAGCAAAGAGGGCGTATCCGGGCGGGCGGCGCATTTTTCAAAAGAAATCGGTTCACGCAAAACGGGCACGTATCCGCGGCCGCATTGTTTGCAGGCGGACAAAATAATTTGTTCCCAGCGGGAACGTTTATTTTCCCATTTTTTGACTAAATCATATTCACTGCGCGCCGTATAAACAGGCTGAAAAGATTCCACCCCTAACTGGGTGCATTTGTCCAGCACGTCTTCCATGGTCGTGCGGGAGGTGGGCGCAAAGCACAGTTCCAACGACAGCGCGGATCTTTTGACGGGGACGGACTGCAGCAGTTTTCCGCGCACAAAATTTTTTTGCACGCGTTCAATCCGGGCGCGAAACTGTTTGCCTTTTCCGTCAAACACAGTGATTTCGTCGCCTTCGGCGCGGCGCGCCACCGCGGTTAGGTGGTGGGCTTCTTCATTTTCAATAAAAAATTCGGTTTCTTTGATATCGGCCAAATACTGGGGCATACCCTCTCCTTACCTCATATATTGTAGTAAATTTGGCTTTATGAAATATGAAACCGCAAATTGGACAGGGAAGCAGCTTTTGTCCCCTAAAGGACATAAAACGAAGAAA
Organism: uncultured Elusimicrobium sp.; assembly: GCA_946061795.1. Lineage (GTDB taxonomy): Bacteria > Elusimicrobiota > Elusimicrobia > Elusimicrobiales > Elusimicrobiaceae > Avelusimicrobium. Next base: position 805 of record CAMGSK010000005.1, on the reverse strand, counting down.
AAAGAACAATACTACTTTTGATACACATAAGTTTCTTTATGTTCATCCTTATAAGAATGAGAGTTTTGTCCTGTTTCCGCGCGGCAGATTTCACGCATTCTTTCTATTGACGAAGAGGACTGAAGGACGCCGCAAGAAGTTGTACCGGGATAAAGACTGGCAAAAGCAAAACGCTGTGCAAACAAAATACCGGAACGCGTGTTTGCACAAGACAAATTTTCTCCTGCCGCCGCATTATTTTCCAAATAGCAATATCCCCAATCGTAATGCCAATAGCCGTTCTCTATTTTGGAAGGAGCCGGCATGGAAACCGCCAGTACGTCCAAAGAATCCGGATAGGCTCCGGTGGCCAAATACACTTCCTCCGCGCTGGAGGCTATTCGTGAAACTAAAATTTTCAAATTAGCCAGCCGGGCTTTCCCGACCGCTTTTTGATACTGCGGCAGCGCAACGGCCGCCAGGATACCGATGATTAAAACGACCACCAGCAGCTCTATCAGCGTAAATCCGGCGTTTTTCTCGCCGGAGAAGGGTTTTTGATAAATTTTGTTCATAAGCAAAATTTATCAAAAAAAAAAAACAATGCAAGGGGGCAGAGATTTTTACCGGGGTTTAACCCGGCACCCCAATTACTTTCATTGCCCAAAGTGTTCTTGATTCTTTTCTCCAGAGCAGAAAAGTATCCAAAAGGCCCCCGCGTCCGCAGCGTATAAAAATGACTTTTATGAAGCGTTTCTTTTAACTCGCCCAAAAGGGCTTCGAACAAAAAGAAACGTGATTCTTCAAAAAATCATTTTTATAGACA
>CAMGSK010000004.1 GCA_946061795.1 uncultured Elusimicrobium sp. | reverse complement strand
AAAGCCATGAACGTGCAGGTAAACATTTATAACAAAGACGTGGTCATCCCTGCGCAGAATGAGTCGGGAGACCCGCAGCAGACCGCCGTGACGACGTCTCAAACTACCATTCCCGCCGAAGTGGCGGCATTATACGCTCGGGGAGAATTGTCCTCTGAGATTGTGGAGGACAGCGAGTTTGCTGGCAAACAATATACGCATCACATCGGACCGGAATCTTTAAATGGAATTGTAAACGGGACGAAGCAGACGCGCGTGACGGACCCGACTTATGATAACACGAATAAAACGTATAGCTACTATGTCATGGAGTTGCAATACGTCGCTATTACGGGAACAGGGAGCAACAGAACGGGAACGTTTGAAATTATGTCCATTACCCAGGTGACCGTACCGGCCCAAACAACGGCTTGGCCGCCGCGCGTGTGCGACAAAACAACGGATTTGACGACGGCTTTTGTTATGACCTTGCCCAACGGGAGCACAATGACTTGCCCGTCGGCAGCCGCCACTTGTTTTGTGGATCCGGCCAGAAAGCCGTCTTGTATTTACGTCAATGATAAGACGTTTACCAATTATCCCAAGTCTCCCGCGCAGGCGCAGTACAATTATGCCGAAGGCGCGGCCCAGACTCTGGACGTGCGTTTGCAGCCCATTAAGACCTTTAACCGTTCCGCGCTCAAAGCCGGAGATGGTGTGACGGTGATTGAAGAGTGGGATGCGCAGTATTTCTACAATCCGACCCCGGTGTCTGTGGCTTTGGGAGGCAAAAATCCGCAGTCTGTGGTAAACGCCTGTGTCAATCAGACCGATAAGACTGCCTGCCCTTATGAAATGGTGCCGGACGGAACCTATCCGTTCTACATTGCGCCGCAGACCAATGAGCCGGTGGATATTTATTATGATACTACCACCGCCGCTCCCGTGCGCACCGAAAGTGGCATTACGCCGCAAACCGGATTGTACGCAACGGACAAACCCGTCTATCGCGTCAATATTACGCGCGGCCCAGTGTATTTCTTGGACGGTTCTGTGGCTGTGTATCCTAATGCGCCGCAGTTGTTCAATACATCTTCCGGCCCCGTATTCGTGCCGCCGTATGAGATTAACTTCTCCATTTCCCGCGCGGCCACGGTGGAAGTGTCCGTTGTGGCGTTGCAGGACGGCTTGTGCACCAAACCGGGTGTCACACAGCCGACCAACGGTACCAACGTTTATAACGCCAAAGCCGGGGACGTGTGCAAATTCCTTAGCACCATGACCATCCCCAACACCGCCACGTTTGACCCCAATATCGTGCGCAAAGTGTATTGGGACGGCACGGACAACAACGGCTATTATGTCAAGAACGGCAATTATGAAATCCGTTTGACCGCAAAGAACTATCCCGATGAGGGACTGTATGAATCCACCGTCAAGCAGCTCACGCTCAGCGTGGACCTGCTGAAAGTGTATGACTTGCCCGAAACGGAAGCCTATGCCATGAGCAAGCGCGGAACGGATATGAAGATTTCTTACCAGATATCCGTGCCGATGAAAGTGGCCATTCAAATCTTCAAACCGGGTACTACGATATTTGACTATCAGAGAGGCACTCTGCGCGACCCGGCCACCGGAAAAGAAGTGACAGACATTCGCGACGTGCTGGTCAAATCCATCGTGGGAATCCGCCCCGCCACTACGCTGATTGAAGAAGTGTGGGACGGCACGGATTACGCTGGACAGGATGTGCCGGACGGGACGTATCCGTTCCGCTTCGTCACCGCGCTCAACTCGGCCGATATTGACACCATCACCGGCGACATCATCGGCGAGTATGCGCAGACGGACGGTCAAACGGCGAACCCGAATTTGTGGAAAATAAATAAAGTGGCGGATACGTATCAGTATTCCAACCTGCATCACGCCACGGTAGCGATCGGCGACGGAGAATTTGTATGTGAAGATTGGGAAAAGACTGTGTTCTTCTATCCCAATCCGTTCAAAACGCCGACCGGCACGCTGGAAATCACCAAGCTGCCCGTCCCCGGCAAGCTGTCCATCAAGCTCTACAACTTGGCCGGAGACCTCGTGCGCGAGGGCGGATACCAGTGCGTGGACGCCAATAATATGACGACTACGCTGAGCGGTTCTTTGGATGTAAAGCCCGACAACACGGTCAGCAATACGCCGTATGACGGCAACATGCCCACGCTGCGCAACGCCGCGCTGCGCTGCTTCTGGGACAAGACCAACGACCACGGCAAAAAAGTGGCCCGCGGCGTGTACTTCGGGCTGGTGGATTTCCGGGCCCAGAACGGCAGACAACACTGCCAGAAAGTCGTCAAAATATTAATCCCCAGGTAATTTATGAAGATGAAAAATATAGCTTTACTCGCTTGTTTCACCTTGGCTTTGGCGGCTCCGGCCGCCCGGGCCGACTCGTATGCCGACGCAGGTACCAGCGCCAGCGCATTCTTGAAAATTGACGCCGGTTCCCCGCGCGCGCAGGCTTTGGGCAATGCGTACGCGTCTATAGCCGACGGGCCGGAAGCTTTGTTTTGGAACCCGGCCGGCGCGGCTTCGGCCACGACCCGCGAGCTTCAGTTTTCCTATCAGGATTACCTGCAGGGCTACAAATCCCGCGCGTTGGCGTATTTGCAGCCTATGGGCAAAACGATTATCGGCGTCACGCTCAACTATATGGATATGGGCGGCTTTGATTACCGCGACGAATACGGCTATCAGCAGCCCACGGTAATGGACAAGCCGGTGCAGAACTTTGTGGGCAGTCTGTCTTTGGCCCGCGGATTTTTCAACCAGGGACTGCAAATCGGCGCGACCGCCAAGTATATTAATGAAAAGCTGGACACGTACCGCTACACCAACGTCGGTTTTGACGTAGGCGCCAAGCTCCGCCCTTGGAGCTGGCTGGGCGTAGGCGGCGCGATTGTCAACATCGGCGACAGAGACGAAATGCCGCGCGGTTGGCGCGTCGGGGCCGATTTGGGCACGAAATACTGGACGCTCTCCGGCGAATACATGAAATACGTGGACGACGAGGGCCGCTACGGCGTGGGATTGGAAATTCACATTCCCGAAGATTTGTTGCAGGTGGCCCGGTTTGACTTGCGCGTGGGATATTATGACCGCGAAAGCACCGGCTACAGCGACAGCGAAAACCTCAAAAGCCTGGGCTTAGACAGCACCTCCAAGGTGTCTTTCGGCTTTGGTATTTACAGCTCCGAACTTTTCGGCTACGGAGCGAGCATTGATTACGCCGTCACGCCGTTTGGTGCGTTGGGCACGTCCCAGCAAATTGCGGTGTCCGTACAGTTTTAAGGCGTCTTCGGACGGCGTCGTGATAATTTGATATGATACAGAAATACGGCGCGGTCAAAAAACTGCGTGAAAAAAAAGGCCAGACGGCCATGGAATACATCTTGACGGCGGGGTTTCTGTTCGGCGCGTTTGTGGCGTTTTATTCGCTGTATTCCAATTTGGTGCCGCAGCAGTTTGACAAAGCGGCCAAAGTGATTTTGTCGGTATATGATACAGGCAATTAATTTCTCAAATCAGGAGGAGTCTATATGAAGTTGATCGTTATTGCGCAAAACAAACTCAACGCGTTGAAACAAGCCGCTTTCAACTGCGTGAAAAAACAAGAAGGCCAGAACACCATTGAATACATCATCATGCTCGGCGTGGTGGTGGGTATCGCCTTGGCGGTGGGTATGTTGGTGAAAAACATGATGCCGGAAGTGTTTGAAAGCGTGAAAGCCAAAATCATCGGCGGCGTCAATCAGGACTAAGAAATACCGTTTGACGGAAAAGATATGAAATTCTTTCATGGGAGGCGTGAAGGGCAGGTGGCGGCGGAGTTGATGTTGATTCTGCCGGTGCTGATGTTGATGATATTCTTCATTTTGGAATACGGCAACATTGCCTATCACACGATTATCGCCAATCACGCTTCCTATGAATTTGCCCGCATAGGGGCTTTGGTCGGGGTGAAAAAACCCAGTGGCCGGGCCAATACGGGTACGATGATGACAAAAATCAATATTGCCAAACAAAAAGTGTTTGGCGCCGACGCGCAGCGTATCAGCGTAAGCGTGCGGCTGCAGGGAACGGGAACGGACCCGTTGTATTCGCGCCACCGGCACGAAGACGTGATCGTGACGGTCGTATATCCGGTGCGGTTGATTTTCCCGGGGACCAGCTGGCTTTTGGCCAGCGACCCAAAACGCGAAGGCGTGCGCAAAGTGAGAGCCATTACGCGTATGCCGGTGGAAAAAGTATATGAAAGCTCTGACGCAAAATAGAGCCGGAAAGATTTGTCATATTCAATAAAATCGGGATTTACTTAAGGAGAAAAGATGAAAAAAGGAATATTGCTTCCGTTGGTGGTCGCCGTTTTGGCCGCCCTCGTATATGCGATGATTGTTCACGGCGCCGAGAAAAAATTAGAAGCTTCCAAAACGGTGAAAACGGTTTTGGTGCCCATTCGCGACATTAAAGAGCGCGAAGTGATTCGCCGCGATTACTTGAAAAAAGTGCGTATGCCGGCCGCCTATGTGCAAAAAGATGCTTTTACTTGGAACACCGATTCCGACTTTGCCAAAATTGACAACGCCATCGCACGCGTCCAAATCCCGAAAGGAAACCAAATTTCCAAATACGCCGTCACCTCGCTTTCTCCCGAGGCCGGCTTGTCCAGCAAAATCCCGGTGCGCATGAGAGGGTACGTGATTAAGGCCGATTCCAACGTGGCCAGTATGATTAAACCCGACGACAACGTGGATATTTTGCTGACTTTCAACGCCCGTATGAAAAACGGCATAGAACAGCGCGTGACGGTCACGTTGCTGCAAAATATCAAGGTGTTGGGCGTAGGTTCCAACTTAGGACAAGGACTGGACGCCAAGTCCGCCGCCGCTTTGAAAGATCAGGACGAAAACGCCAACGCCTATACCGACACCAGCGCGCTGAGCTTGGCCCTGTCGGCCAGAGACGCCCAGTATTTGGCCTTGGCCGAAGGCGAGGGCACCATTTCCATTATCCTGCGCTCTCACGGCGATGTGGAACAGTTTGTAATGGAAATCGCCACATTTGAAAAATTATTCCAATAAGGAACGACAAAACATATGAAATCTACTATAAAAATTACTTTACTGGTTTTGTTGGTGGCTTTAGCCTGCCCAGCCGCTTTCGCCAAGAAAACGCGCTTGGTGGCCGTCAGTGCCGACGTGGTGGAAATCGGCGGTACCATGACTTCGGCTAAAGGGTTTGAATGGAACCAAATTTTTGACTTTGAAGAAGCCAATATCCCGGGCATTCTTTCTTTGGGTGATTTTGAACGGAAAACCTCCGTCATTACCCGTTTGCGTCTGTCCGAGACGGAAGGCCGCGCCCAGGTGCTTTCCAACCCCAAAATCGTCACCAGTTCCGGCAACGCGGCAAAAATTACCGTCGGTGGTAAAGTGCCTATACCGGTGGTGAACAATCAGGGCGTGGGGTCTCAGTTGGAAGAATACGGCATTCTGCTCAACGTTTTGCCCACCATTATTCCGGAAAGAGGCAATATCATTGACTTGCAGGTGCAGCTGTCCGTTTCTACGGTGGACTATTCCCGTACGGTGTCCGTCGGTACGGCCACGGCTCCGTCTTTTACCAACCGCGACGTGGAAACCCATGTGGAACTCAACAGCGGGGAAACGCTGGTTATCGGCGGTTTAAAAAGCAGCAACCGCAACGTCAGTGAAACCCGCGTGCCGTTTTTGGGCCGTCTGCCGTTGATTGGATTGTTGTTTAAATATAAAGACGTCAGCGAAGAGCAGCGTTCGCTCTTCTTGTTTATTACCGTAGAAGTGGTGGAATAAATTAATTATGGCGGAATTGGAAACTCAAAAAAACGAATCCAAAATCATCGCGCTCAGCAGCCCCAAAGAAGGCGCGGGCAAGACTACGCTGACGCTGAACTTGGCGCTGGGCTGGGCCGGCATTCAGAAACGGCCCGTGCTGATTGTGCCGCTTGATCCGTTGGCGCGCCAAGAACACAGCTTTTATTTAGACATCAAAAAACCCGTCAGCGTGGCGGATATTTTGCGTACGCTGGGCAACACCAATATTGCAGTGGTGGGGGGGCTTTTGCGCGGGAAAGTGTCCATGTCCCAATGGGGAGTGGGCGTTTTGCCTTTGGGCAATACGCGTGCGCAGGTGGCTTCCATCAGCCCGAAAATTTTGATTCCCATTTTGTCCCGCCTTTCCCAGACGTTTGACATTTTCTTGGATGTGGATTCTTCTTTCCCCATGCAGGCGTTTGCCTTTGATATTGCCGACAAGATTTTTTGGGTGTCCAACGCCACGCGTACCCATTTGAACTCCACGGTTCAGCTGTTTAACGATTACAAAGAACAGCGCTATCCCATGGAACGCGTCAGCGTGATTTGCAACCAGTATGATATGCCCGGCTCCATTGCCTACGAAGAGGTGGAGCGTTTCTATAACTCCATGGGCAGAGATATTGACGTTTTCCTGCCGTGGGACGAAGCGATTATGGCTTCTTCCAACCGCAAGGAAGTGGAAATCATTACCAATCCCCAGTCGGAATGGATTAAAGGTTTGCGTCTGGTGTTGGCGAAAATACGAGACCTTTCCCCGGCGGCCAAGGATTGGAGCGCTTCCGTGTCGGATGAAGAATTTACCCAGGCGGCCAAGGAAATTTGGAGCCCGATTTTTGCCGGCGCCGCAGGTCCCGTTCAGGAAAGCCACGTGGCCGTGGAAGAGGAAGAAGGAAAAACCAAACTTTCCTTTTGGGACGATTTAAAGCAAAAAATTCACAAAGACGTGGTGAAAACGCTGGAAGTGGAACGCATCGTGATCAGCGACGAAAACACCGCCAGCGAGCAAACCCGCAAACGGGTGGCCGCTATTGTGGACGATATTTTGCAGAAGCAGCCTAATTTGCAATTTTCGCGCGACCAGCGCACGCGTTTTTCCTCGGAATTGTTGGATGAAATTTTAGGTCTTGGTCCTTTGGAAACGCTGATGAGAGACCCCGGCGTGACCGAAATTATGGTCAATGCCTTTGACAAGATTTTTATTGAACAAAAAGGTAAATTGACCTTAACCAAATATAAATTCAGAAACAACGAACAAGTGGTGCAGGTCATCAAACGTATCGTCTCCCCGCTCGGCCGCCGTATTGACGAGTCCGTGCCGCTGGTGGACGCCCGTTTGAAAGACGGCTCCCGCGTAAACGCCATCATCGCGCCGCTGGCCGTATCCGGCCCGACGCTGACTATTCGCCGTTTCTCCCAAAAGCCTTTCGGCCCGGCCGATTATTTCCGTTTCGGCACCATCAGCCCGGAATGTATGGAGTTTTTGGAGAAATGCGTGCGCATTCGCAAAAATATCATTGTTTGCGGCGGTACCGGTACCGGTAAAACCACCTTTTTAAACGCTCTTTCCGGCTACATTGCCGATGACGAGCGTATTATTACCGTAGAAGACACGGCCGAGCTCCGTTTGCAGCAGCCGCACTGGGTGTCTTTGGAAAGCCGTCCGCCCAACGTGGAAGGAAAAGGCGCCATCAGCATTCAGGATTTGGTTAAAAACTGTTTGCGTATGCGTCCCGACCGCATTGTGGTCGGGGAGTGCCGCGGCAGTGAAGCACTGGACATGTTGCAGGCCATGAATACCGGTCACGAAGGCTCTCTGACGACGATTCACGCCAATACGCCGCGTGACGGATTAAGCCGTTTGGAGGCCATGTGCATGCAGGCCAGCGGAGATTTGCCCATTTCCGCCATTCGCGAAATGATTTCTTCCGCAGTGAACATGATCGTGCAGCTTTCCCGTTTTTCCGACGGGTCCAGAAAAGTCACGTATATTACGGAAATGCACGGGCAGAAAAACGGCCAAATTCAATCCACGGATTTGTTCCGCTACGTGCAGACGGGAGTGGACGAAAACGGAAAAGTGCAGGGGCTGTTCGCTCCTACGGGGAATTTGCCGTCTTTCTATTCGGATTTTAAAGCCAAAGGCGTTCCCGTGCCGGAAGACGTATTTACGAAGGGCGCGATAAGACTGGATGAAAACGGAGACCCGATTTTGCCCAACACTCCGCCTCCTCCGCCGGCGGTGTAAGAGAAAAATATGAAAAAAACCGCATTGTACGCTGTTTTGACCGTGTTTTGCCTGAGCGCTTTGGCCCCGCAGGCGTTGGATGCGCGCGCGTTGGACAGAAAGGACAAACGCCAGATTGAGTGCGCCATGTTTAAAATGCAGGTGCTGGCCAACTATTTTAACGTAAACATGCCGCAGGCCCAGAAAGAACAATATAAATACCCCGAGGTTTGCGGAGCCTCTTTGAAAGGAAAGCAGGTCAAGATGCCGGAATGGTTCCCCAAAGAGCTGGAACGTATGGATAAATGGAAAATCGTGTTTATCCAAGGGGAAGGCACGCTCAGTGAGGCCACGCTGTGGTACCGCGCGCTGGCGGGCGTATATGCGTTTTTGGACAGAGCCAATACGTCTTTGGATCCCAGCCAGCCCATCGTGCTGGAGCAGCTTTCGCGCGGCTATGTGGGCAACCGTATCCGTCTGGTGAGCAATTTGGACCGTTTGAACCGGGAACTGGTGCGCGGCAATGACGAGTATAACCAAAAGGACAGTATGCAGGGCCGCGCGCGCGCCATGTTGGCCACGCTGGAAGTGATAAACGGAGAATTTTATAGTACGATTGAGTCGTTTTCCAGCCCCGTTTCCCAAAGAGAAGACAAATACCGCCGCTCCGTTATGGCGGTGGTCACGCTGACCAACCAATTGTGGCGCGAGTTTTTCTCTTCTCCTATTCCGATGGAAGTGCCGGACGTAAAATATTTGCAGACGACGGACGGGGAGCGGATGTTCAGCTTCTTGCTGTTGATCCTGGGTTCCTTCTTGGCCGGGTGGGCCGTGTATTTGCTGATGAGCAACAAAAGAGACGAAATCTCTATGGCCTGGGAACGCTACCGGGAAAAAAGCGTCATGTGGGCCGATGATTTTAACCGCCAGTTTTTAACCATAGACGTGAAATATATCGTGTTTGGCACGTTGGGCGTATTTGCGTTGCTGGGGCTTTTGATGGGGATGGGCGTGGGCGGTTTCGGCGGCGTGGTGATGTTCCTGTTGGTACTGGCGGCCGGAGCGTATGTTTCCGTGCGGATGCCGGCCGTCGTGCTGGATAAACTGAAAAAAAGCCGCGGCCGGAAAATCAACACCCAGCTGATGGATTCCTTGATTTTGCTCTCCAACTCTTTGCGTTCCGGTATGGACATTGTGCAGGGGTTTGAGTTGGTGTCTCAGGACATGCGTCCTCCCATTTCGGACGAATTTGGTCTGGTCATTAAAAACTACCGCTTGGGTACGCCCTTTGAAAAAGCCTTGGAAGGATTGGATGAGCGTGTGGAAAGCCGTATGCTTGCTTATACGATTAAAGCCATTATCATTCAACGCCAGGTGGGCGGTAATTTGACGGTGATTTTTTCCCGTTTGGTGGAAAACATCCGCGAAGAAAGCAAGCTGGAAGAAAAACTGGACGCCATGACCGCCCAGCAGAAGATTCAGGCAATCGTGGTGGGCATTATGCCGGTGGTGATGTTGGGCGTGATGTTTGTGTTCCGCCCGGATGAAATGATTTCGTTTTATTCTTCCCCGCTCGGCTTGTTTGTGCTGTTCGGCTGTTTCGTCTGGATTATGATCGGTATGAAGTTGATTCAGAAACTGGGAGAGGTGAAAGTATAATGGACTTTTGGTATCTTGTTCGGATTTTGCTGCTGCTGATTGGGGCCATCTCTCTGTTTGTGGCCGTGTTTGCGCTGCTCTCTCCCAAACGGGAAGAAGAGCGGATCGTGGACGTGGCCGCACAGCGCTTTAAGTCTTCTTCCAGCTTTGCCCGCTTGCAGCCGGAAAACAAATGGATGGACCGGCTGGCCGTGTTTTGTCTTAACACGTTTCATTTGGAACATTCTCTGGAAGATTTGCATATGCAGCTGGGCAGTCCCGACAACCCCCAGCCGGTGGATATTTTATATTTGAAAGTAATTTTGGCTCTGGTGCTTCCCGTGGCCATTATGTTGCTGTTTCAGAGCGTTTGGGGGTTGCTGTTTATCCCGTTGGGCTTCTATTTGCCCGATATGATGCTGAAAAGCAAAATCCAAAAAAGACAAGCCGAAATTTTGGGCAATTTCTCTACAACGGTTGACTTGGCCGCTTTGATTATTGAGTCCGGCTTGGATTATCTGACGGCTTTTGAAAGAATTATCAATATCGCCAAACAAAAGACGATTTTGGAAGAAGAATTGGAAAAAACGCTGAACGAAATCAAATTGGGCTATTCCCGCCGCGAAGCGTTGGAACGCTTTGCCAACCGCACCGGCGTGCAGGAAGTGCGCTCTTTGGTGGGACTGATTATTCAGTCCGACGAATTGGGTACCAGCCTGGTGGATTTGCTGCGCAACTTTTCTTCGGATTTGCGCAGCCGCCGCATGAGCCGCGCAGAGAAATTGGCCGCGCAGGCGTCCACCAAAATGCTTCTTCCGTTGTTTATGTTTATTTTCCCGACGATTTTTATTTTAATCTTGTCTCCTATGATTAAGGGCTTGTTCTCACAGGGACTGAGCTTTTAGAGAGGAAATTTTATGAGAAAACATCTTGTGTCCGTTTTGATTTTGTCGGTCGCTCTCGGAGCGGTCGCCGCACCGCTGCGCCAGCCCAATCCGATCCGCCGCCACGGAAAAGAAGAAGGCATGATGCTGGATTTGAATAAGATTTCTTTGGGTACGTTAAACGACGTGGAAGAAAAGAAACAATATCTTTCCACCGTCCAGCTGGAAAAACAGCGCATCCAAAACTATATGCTGCGGCAAGTGTATGAAAACGCTTATACGCTCTACCGCCAGGGGGATTACCAGCGCGCACAGGAAATGGCCCAAACCATTTTGAGCATTGACCCGAATTTTACCCAAGCTTCTACGCTGGCCAAGCAGGCGGGGCATATGGGAGCTTACGGCACGACTTCGGAAGCGGAAGTGGTGGAAGCCAAGTTTCAGGAAGCGCAACGTATGTACGGGTCCGGCCGTTTGGTGGAAGCCAACGGCAAACTGGACGAAATTTTAACCATTCAGCCGTATAATTCCAAGGCCCAGGCCTGGAAGAGACGCATTGATAAAGAAATCGCCCAAGAATACGGCCGCCGCGGCAACGAAGCGTATGACAAAGGCGATTATCAGGAAGCGCTGGACAATTGGTATAACGCGCTGATGATTCGCAAAGATGACCCCGCTTTGGTTAACCGCATCGCCCAAACGGAGAACCAACTGCGCAAACAACAGGTGCAGGAAGGCATGGAGCAGGCGATGGCGTTTTATAACAAAGGCCAGTATTTGGAATCCTATTTCATGTTTGAACGCATTTCCAAGATTCAGCCGGGCGACACCCGCGCCCAGAAATATATGGGACAGCTGAAAGACGAAATTGCGCAAAGCTATTATACCGCAGGCAATAAATCTTACGGTGCGCAAAAGTTTGACAGCGCCATCAATTATTGGACCAACGCTAAAAAATGGGGCGCCGATCCCAATCATATGGACCGCTTGATTAAACAGGCCCGCAACGCCAAAGAAGACGCTTTGAAACGCAAACAGGAAGCCGCCAAAAAAGCGGTGGAAATCGCCAAACAAAAGGAAGAAGAAAAACAGCAGCAGGAAGCCCCCAAGATTGACGACCCCGTGGAAACCGTCACGGTGGAAAACCCGGGCGGCACCCTGTTGCCCGGCGGATTGGCCCAGCCGGGAGAATCGCTGGGGCCGGACGGCAACAGCACGCTGCAGGGAATCGGCGGGGCGTCCACCCGCGTATCCGATGAAGCGCGTGCGGCTTCCCATCAGAAATATTTGGAAGGTTTGGCCGCCTATAACCAAGACGATTATGAGCGCGCCAGAGCGGCGTGGGTGGTGGCCAAACAGCTGGATCCGGGCAATACCGACGTGGACGCCGGCATGCGCCGCGTAGAGGAAATGATCGGCATTCGTTAACCGGAGAAATTTATGAAACTGACATCCAAATGGACTTTATGGTTTATTCTCGTCGCGTTATATGCGGCCGTAATCGGCGGATTGTTTTATTATAATCTGTTCAAGTTCGTTTTTGACCGGAAATTGCAAAACGAAATGGTGGAAATGGTGCGTTTCCGCACGCCGCTTTTGGTGCAGCATCTTTCCGCGCGGCCCCGCAGTGACGCCACTTTCCCGGAAGCCGAGGTAATGAAAGGCTGGAAAAAGAACGATGACCGCATCCGGGATTTGGTGTATTTAAACGATGACGGGTCTATCCGTTGGCATGAAAACGTGCAGTTTATCAAAATGTCTTATGCCGACTATAACAACGAAACGGGATTTGAAACGGCTTCCGTGCCGATGGCCAAGCGGGACGGCCGGCCGAAAGCCATTATGTTCGCCGACGGAGATTATTATGACATGGCCATTCCGCTGCTGGCTAAAGACACGGTGGCCGGCATCGTCAATATTACCGTTTCCCGCGCTTCGGCCAAAGCTTTGATTCGCCAGTCCATGGTGCGCTATGCGGTGGGGGCTTTTATTATGATGCTGCTCATCGGAGGGGTGCTGTATTTGTTCCTGCTCCTTAAAATTATTCGCCCGCTAGAACAGCTCAAAGACGGAGTGGATGCGGTGTCTTTGAACCGGCTGGAACTGAACGTTCCCGAACGGGGAGACGAAATAGGCGCTGTGGCCCAATCCGTGACCGGGCTGTTGGGTAAAGTCCGCGACGAGATGAAATCTTTGCAAAATGTGGAGATTATGTCTTTGGAAAAAGAGCAAAAATGGTGGAAGACCATTTTGGCCGTCACCGTGCCCCGCGGTTCCCGCGCACTGGTGATAGACGAAAACAACAATATTCTTTATACGAATTTTGAATTGAACGTAAATAAAAAAGGGCCCGTTCACTTGCTGGATATTTTTGACGGACGGCAGCAGAGCGTTATCCAGGTGGTGGGCGAAGCGCTGGAAAATCCGACCAAAGTGCTGCGCGGCAACGTGGTGAACAAGAACGTCAAATGCACGGTAAAAGCCGTTCAGCTGCCTGACGACGCGGGCAAAAACCGCGCCATACTTGTGCTGGAGCCCGAAAAATCTTTATAATGTGAAGGGGCGCGTCCCTTAGGAGATATGTATGAAAGTGGAAATTAAAAGAATTGGCGTACTGAATGTGATTTTTTCCGTGTTTCCGGTGGCGGTATTCGTCATTATGCTTATCAGCGGCATTTTGGGCATGTTCAGCCCCGATGTTTCTTTTTCGCTGTCGTTCCTGATGAACATGATTATGTCCGCCATTATTAATACCTTGCTGTTTTTGGTTTATACGGCGGTGTTTCTGCTGGTGTACAACGTGCTCAGTGGCATCGGCATCCGCGGCGTGTGCGTGGAACTGGAAGACAAAGAATAATTTGCTGTTAATAAAACAAAGGAGATGACAGGGATGAAAAAATTGGTAATTTTTGCAGCGGCCGTTCTGATGGCAGCTTCCGCCTTTGCGGCCGCCAAGACGAAAGCCCAGACGGCCAAAAAGGCCCCGGCTAAACCCAAAATTGAGTTTGTGGTCATTGAATCGGAAGAATACGCTTCCGGCAAACAAGACCCGCAGCTCGCCGCCGGTTTGTCCAATTTCTTGGGCGGAGAACCTTCCGTCACGACGATGACCTACGCCCAGGCGCAGCAGGACCCGAAATTGGCCAATATGGACATGAGCTTCTTGCCGCTGTATTTGATTAAGAAAACCCCGGAAGTGCGCGCGAAATTTGAGCAGCACATTTCCGCCGGATATGTGCAGGAAAATGACGATTATTTGATCTTCCCCCACATGACCCGCACCGGCGTGTATCAGGACAAAATCGCCAATCCGGGCGTATTGGAAATTTTTGTTATGTCTCAGTGCCCTTACGGCGCCATGGCCGAAGAACTGGTGATTAATGCGCAAAAAGCGGGCAAACTGCCGGCCGACAAAACCATCAAATTGCGCTATGTGGTCAGCTATAATCCGAAAACGAATTCTTTCCAGAGCTTGCACGGCACCGCCGAATGGGAAGAGAACGTCCGCCAGCTGCTGATCGCCAAATATTATCCGGAAAAATTGTGGAAATATCTGGAAATCCGCAACAAAGATTACCGCTCCAGCCGCTGGGACAAAGCCATGGAAGAGGCCGGTATCAACGTCAAAAAGATCACCAAAAAATTTGATACGGAAGGTATGGAACTCTTGAAAGCCGAAGCCGCCTACGGCGACGAATACGGCGCCAACGCCTCTCCGACGTTCCTGTGGGAAGGAAAAGAAATCTTGGATTTCGGTTCCGTGTCCCAAAAACCGGGATTGGAATTTTTAAATCCGTCTTTGCGCTCCCGCAACGGCGGCGCGGCGGCTCCCGCAGGCAGCTGCTGACGGTTGGCTTTAAAATAACGCAGGCGGGGGCTGGGGAACTATCCGGCCCCCGCTTTCGGGATATACTTTTCAGTAAAAGGCTGTGAAATGAAAAAGAGAAAAATCGGGCATTTGTTTTCAAAAGCGGTGTGGGTGCTCAGTATCGTGTCCGTGGTGCCGGTGCTGCTTATCGGCTGGCACGTGCTGCGCGTGGACAGCCGCGTGCTGCAGGGAGAGATATTGGACAAGCAGCGCACTGTGGCGGGCCAAATTGCGTCCGTAGTGGAAGAAGAGGTCAGCCGCAAAGCCCAGTTTTTCTCCGTTTTTACGGATTTGCATTCAGATTTCGGCGGTCATCCGGGCATCAACAAAGACGATATTGATTATTTGCGGGAAAAAAATCCGGAAATTACTCATATTTCCGTTTTGAACGATAAGGGCCGCCAGCTTTTTTATTCCAGCGATGAGAATCCCCGCTTTAGTTATGCGCCGGAACTTTCCATTATTTTGCGCACCTGCATAGATGAAGGCCGCGAGTATGTGGGGTCGGTCAACCGCGTTAACGGCCGCTTGTATGCCCTGATGGCTTTCCCCGTGCGCGCATTGCGAAAAGCGGATAAAATAGACGGCGTGTTGGTGGCGGAACTGGATTTGGCGGCCATGGGACGCGCTTTGGAACAAACTTTTCCGGAAGATATGTTTGTTTCCGTGCTCAGCCAAGATGGGAATTTGATTTCTTATTCGGGGGCGCGCGACGGCCTGGCGCTGACGGCAGATACGCCGCTGCGTTTGGAGCTGCGTCATATCGCGCGCGAACTGAAAGAGCAGACCGGGGCGCAAGTGGAAACTCAGTCCGGGGCGGAAATTTTGGTCAGCCAAGCTCACGTTCCCACCTTAAACTGGACCGTTTTTGTGCAGCAGCCGGCCGATACCGTCCGGCGTTTGCTGATGGAGAGCACGTTCCATTCTTTGTGGGACGTGGCGGCCATTTTGCTGGTCATGGCGGCGTTTGTCGTGTTGGTGGCGGCTTTGGTTATCCGCCCGATTGTCCGGCCTTTGCGCCGTTTGCAGGCGGTGGCCGTAAAATTTGAACGGGAAGATGACTGGCTGCCGACGGAGGGGGACTTGATTATCCCCAATAACGAAATAGGGCGTCTGGCAAGTATATTTTTGCATATGGCCGTTTATTTGCAGAAGCGTAAACAGGCCTTGATAGCCGCCCAGCAGGAATTGGCCGCGATTAATAAAGAACTGGAATTGCGCGTGCAGCAGCGCACGGCGGAATTGGAAGCGGCGACGGAAGAATTGGTAAAATCGGAGCGCTTGGCCGCCATCGGTCAAATGGCCTCTATTATCAGCCACGAAATCCGCAATCCGCTGGCCGTGATCAGCAACGCCGCCCGCTTAATTAAAATTATTCAGCCTCCGTCTGACCCGAAGTTGATTAAACAATTTTCCATCATAGAAGCGGAAATCAAACAGGCCAACGGCATTATCAGCGAGGTGCTGGGTTTTGCGCGAAGCCGGGAAATGATTTTGAGTTTGGTGGATTTGAACAGCTACGTGCACGATCTGACGGCTTCTTTCCCGACGGAATGTAATATACGCATTACGGAAGAGCTGGACGTAGAAAGCGCGCGGTTAAAAATTGATGCGGAAGAAATCAAACAGGCGCTGCGCAATCTGCTTTCCAATGCGTGTGAGGCCATGCCCAACGGAGGACATGTGCGGGTGGGAACCCGCGTGGGCAAAAAGGCGGTGTGCATTTACGTGGCCGATGACGGTCCCGGGATTCCCGCGCATATTCGGGAGCAAATTTTTTCTCCGTTCTTTACCACCAAGGCGCGCGGCACCGGGCTGGGCTTGGCCGTGGTGCGCAAAGCCGTCACCCGCCACAAAGGCAAGCTGTTTATTCACAGCCAAGAAGGAGAAGGTACCTGTTTTGAAATATATTTGAGACTTTATAAAAAAACCGGAGATACGAGGTATGGATGAGAAGCAAGTAAAAATTTTGGTGGTGGACGACGACAACAACCTGCGCGAAACATTGGCCGATTTGCTGGAAATTGAAGGATACAAAGTCTATCAGGCCGGCAATGGAACGGAATGTCTGGATTTGGTGGCGTCGGAATTTTTTAACGTGATTTTAATGGATTATAACTTGCCGGGAGAAACGGGACTGGATTTGATCCGCAAGATCCGCTCGTTTAACCAGGACAGCCAAATCTTGATGATTACGGCCTACGCTTCCCTTAATTCCATTATGGAAGCGATGAAAGAATCCGTTTATGATTTTTTAATCAAGCCCGTGGATTTTGATTATTTAAAACGCACCATCAACCGCGCGCTGGACAAATACTTTTTGGAACGCAGCAACAAAGAATTGCTTTCCCAGCTGAAGCTGCGCAACGCCGATTTGGACCGCCTTAATAACATGAAGTCTAAATTCTTTTCCATTGTATCGCACGATTTGTCCAACTCGCTCATGGCGCTGAAAATGAGTTTTGACATGCTCAAAAAAAGAATGACGCCCGATGAAGAGCAAAGCAAAAAAATGTCGTATATGGATGAATCTCTGGGGCAGATTGAGCATTTGATTAAAGACCTAGTGGATTGGGCCGCTATAGAAAAAGGCAAGCTGCGTATAGAAAAAGCTCCTTTTGAACTGACGGCCAGCATGAAAAAAACCGCCGAAATTTTTAAGGCCAAAGCCGCCGTACGGGGGATTGAACTGAGTTTTGAAAGCTGCGGGGAAATCCCCGTCACCGCCGACGAAAAACGCATTCGCCAGGTCATTTCCAATATTTTGGAGAACGCCGTACGTCACACGCCCGACAACGGACGCATTGAAGTAAGCGTGAGCAAACTGGATGAAAAAAATGCTAAAGTGTCGGTAAAGGATTCCGGAGACGGAATAGACCCGGAAGCGGCCCCCTCCCTGTTTACCAGTTTTACCCAGTTGGGAGAAAAGGGCCGGGTAGGCCGGCTGGGACTGGGCTTGTCCATCGCCAAAGATATTATCACCAATCACGGCGGACGGATTTGGGCCCAGAGCAAAGGTTTGGGACAGGGCGCGTCTTTTAATTTTACGCTGCCGCTGAGCAACAACTGATTTTACACAGAACAAAGTGAGGATTTCATGAACAAAAAGAAAAAGGTGAGAGTGCTGATTGCCGACGACCAAACCCTTTTCCGCGAAGGCATCAAAGACGTGCTGAGCGGAGAAAAATGGATAGAAGTGGTCGGAGAAGCCGCCGACGGGCCGGAGGCTGTGGCTCAGGCGAAAAAGCTGAAGCCGGACGTGGTGCTGATGGATATTAAACTGCCTAAACTGGACGGTATTTCCGCCACGCGCCAAATCCGCGCCGCCGCGCCGGAAGTCAACGTGCTGATGCTTTCTTCTTTTGAAGACGAAGCCCACGTTTTGGACGCCATTCAAGCCGGCGCCAACGGGTATCTGTCCAAAATGTTGCCCGCTGCGGAATTGGTCAACTCCATAAAAACTTTTACGGCGGAGGGGCTGATGATTCCCCAGCAGCTGATGGGCAAGCTGCTGCACGGACTGCGCCGTATGGGAGACGGCAGCGCGCCCAGCCAGGCTACGCTGACCAAAACGGAAATCAAAGTCATGGATTTGTTGGGCAAAGGAATGAGCAATAAAGAACTGGCCAAGGAATTGGGCTGCAGCGTAAAGACCATTAAAAATCATTTGAACAGTTCTTTCCACAAACTGGGCGTCAGCAGCCGCACCGAAGCGGTGGTCAAAGCCATAGAAAAAGGTTTGATTTCTTCGGAAACCACCAAATTTTCAGACGACGAAGACAACTGATTATGCGCAGAGTGAAAGCGGTTTTGTCGCGCTGCCGCCGCCGGTGGAACCGGCGCGGGCAGGCCACCATAGAATACGTGCTGATGCTGGGCAGTATTCTGGTGGTTTTTTCCGCTTTTCTTACGGCGTTTCATCAGGATATCGTGCGTTGGTTTTTTTCGTTTATCGGCTTGTTGTTGACGAAATAAATATGAATAACATCAGGGACGTGATTTATCAAACGCTTCGCGGCCGCCGGGCGCAGATTCTGCTGCCCGCGGTGATGCTCGCGCCCATATTTATTTTGATTATTTATTTGCTGTTTGAAACGGCCAAACTGTCCATGACCAAAGTGCGCCAGCAATTTGCGTTGGACAACGGGGCTTATTCCCAAATGTCCGCCACCAGCGGTTATTTAAACGCGGTGGCCCAGGTGAACGGCCCGCTGCCCTACCGCGTAATGAAAACACTGAATTATCCCATCCCCAAAAAAAACACGGCAGATCCGGCTGTGGCCAAATGGGACAAAGTGACGATTTTTGACATGTTCTACGCTTCCGGTATGGTGTTGGGCGGCGGCGGAGCCAAGTCCGGGGCGTTGGGGGTAAACGGAACGTCTTCCAATTCAGCTCCGGCGGCCAAATCCGATGATTGGGGATTCCATTATTACAGCTTGCCCAGCGATGACATCAAATACGACCGTTCCAAATGGGAGCAGGAAAACCCCTCCGCTTCCCCGGATATTGAGGGCCGGTATGTGCTGACGAATAAGGCGTTGGCGGACAACTATTTCTTCGGAGGGTCCGGCATCGGTTTGCCGGCCATTAAAGAGTATGTGTCCGTTTATGCGCGTACGCAGATAATTTATAATTCCCAGACTTATTCTTATAAGGACACGACCAAAAAGTCGCATATGTTCCGCGAAAGTTATTTTTTGAACACAAAAGACTGCCCCCAGGCGGAATGCGGAGCGCAGGCCGCTTCCGTGTTGGATAGATTTATTTTGGAAACGAAACCTTTT
>CAMGSK010000003.1 GCA_946061795.1 uncultured Elusimicrobium sp. | reverse complement strand
GGGGGGGGAGGGCGCAGGGGGGGCGGAAGGGAAGTGTCGACCGGGCCGCGCGGGAATTGGCCGCGTTGGGGCAAGTCAAAGAAGTGGCCCCCTACATTCTGTCTAAACCGGAAGGGTACGACGCGCAGCCGGACTTCGTCAATACGGTGCTGACGCTTTCCACTCCCTACAAACCGGCGGATTTGCTGCGCAAACTCAAAGAATTGGAACAAAAGATGGGCCGTACACCCACGTTTAAAAACGGCCCGCGCGTTATAGACCTGGACATCTTGTTTTATGACGACCAAGTAATTTTTGACGCGGACGCACTGCTGTTCGTTCCCCACCCGCGTCTGCACGAACGGGAATTTGTACTCAAGCCGCTCAGTTATATTTTGCCCGACTATGTGCATCCGAAGCTGGGCAAGCCCGTCATCTCCCTCTACCGCGACTTAATGCGCCGCAAAGGGGAAACGACCTGTAAAATTTTGTAAAATAAAGAAAAATATTTACGGACCGGAAAAATGAAAAAAAGCGGAATTCTTCTTTGCTTGGCGGCCGGAGCAGTATTGGCGGGCGCCTGCGCTTCGGGGCCCAAAACGCCCGGGAAAGTGGGACAGATGTACTTTTCCACCGTGGCTTTTGAAGTCAACGGGGATGAAATCGCCCTTCCCTCTTATAAACTGATTGACGAAGCGGCAAAAGTGCACAAAAAAGACCCTTCCGCCATGGTGCAGGTGCGCGGCTATACCGATTCCAGCGGCAACGAAAAAACCAATTTGCGTTTAAGTCAAAAACGCGCGGAAAAAGTGGCCAAAGCGCTGCAAATACGCGGCGTACCGGCAAAAAACATTTCCGCCAAAGGATACGGCTCTCAGAAGCCCGTCGTATCCAACAACACGCCGGAAGGACGCGCCCAGAACCGTCGTGTGGAAATAGAATTTCCGTATCCGAAAAACTGATTTGCAATACCCCGCCAAACGCGGGCGGGAAAATATCCTAGGAGGCTCATGTGAAAAAAGTAGCTTTGCTGTTCGCGGCCGCATTGGTGTTGGCGGCCTGCCATTGTGAAAGAAGAACCACCGGCACCCCGTGCCGCAAGGCGTCCTGCCAGTGCCAAAACGGCTCCTGCCGGAAAGCCCAGCCCGCTCCCAAACCGGCCGTGACGCAAGCCCAAAAGGCCCAAGCCGCCAAAGCCGCGGCGGAAAAGAAAGCCACCGCACAAGCGGAACAGCTCTCCACCGTGGGAACCGCACGCCGCCAAGGCAACGTCATCTCGCTCAATTTCAAAGAGCCCATCCATTTCGCCCACAACAGCGACAAAATCGCCGCCAGCTCCAACAAAAACCTGGACGCGACGGCCAACATCCTCAAAAAATATCCCAACAACACCGTCGTGGTCAAAGGATATACGGACTCCTTGGGAGACCCCAACTATAACGTGGACCTCTCCCAACGCCGCGCCCAAGCCGTGGCCGACGCTTTAAAAGCGCGCGGAGTGGCGGAGGACAAGGTCAGCGCCGTCGGATACGGAGCGCAGAACCCGGTGGACACCAACCGTACCGCCGCGGGCCGCGCCAACAACCGCCGTGTGGAACTGCAAATTGAAGTAAAATAAACGAAAATTTCGCACGAAAAAACGGTCTCCGGAGTCAAACCGGGGGCCGTTTTGTTTGATAAAACAAAACGCCGTATATTCCGCACCGGGCGGCAAGACGAAAAAACCTTTCCTTCGCATTTTTCCGTTTCCGCGCCGAAAGCCTCTTGCGCGCCGCGTACGGATTTCGTTTAATAAATGGATATGAATCAAAACGCAAAAATTTTATTGGCCGATGACAACGCCGCCATACGCACGCTGGTCAGCGAGATCCTGACCGATGCCGGGTTTTGCGTCATCACGGCCGAAGACGGACAGGACGCTTTAGACAAAATTTACAAAGAAAATCCGGATTTGTTAATTCTGGACTATGAAATGCCCCGCAAAACGGGGTTTGACGTGGTAAAAGACGTGCGCAGTCATCCGGGCTATTTGCACACCCCCATCATTATTTTTACCGCCGTCACGGACAAAAACACCAAGCTGGAAGGCTTGGGGCTGGACATAGACGAATATTTAACCAAACCCGCTGATGCGGACGAAGTGGTGGCGCGCGTCAGGCTGCTGCTCAAACGCAGCCAGCAAAAAATGTGCTCCAATCCGCTGACCTGCCTGCCCGGAAACCCGTCCATACGCGCGCGCATTGAACAGGAAATCGCCTCCGGGCGCAAATTCGCCGTTCTGTACTGCGATTTAAACAATTTCAAAGCCTTCAACGACAAATACGGTTTCGGAGCCGGAGACAAAGTGCTGCTGGCCTCCGCCCGTCTGATTATGGACGCGGCCCGAATGGACCCGACGGCTTTTGTGGGGCATATCGGAGGGGACGACTTTATCGCCGTCTGTGCGGTGGAACACGCGGAAAAGATAGCGCAGTTTATCGTGGACGGCATGAACCGCATGGCCCCCGGTTTTTACAACGATGCCGACCGCGCGCAAGGATACATGGAATCGGTCAACCGGAAGGGAGAAACGGAACGCTTTCATTTTCTGTCCATCGGTATCGGCATCGTACACAACACGCTCAAAGAGCTGACTTCTTTTGCGCAGGTGAGCAGCATTGGCAGCGAACTCAAATGTCTGGCCAAAAAACACGAAGGAAGTTATTATCAAGTGGACCGCAGAAGTTAATTTTCACAAAAGCCCCGCTCAAGCGGGGCTTTTTAATCTGTAAATTCTAAGCGCCCCCTCCGGCATACATTATCATAACGGGGGCGTTTTGGGACAACAAAATGCTTATACGCCGAAGTATTTGCGCCCTTCTTCAATAATTTTGTGCAAATGGTCTTGGCTGATAAACGTTTCGGCATAGAACTTCAGGATATTTTCCGTGCCGCTGGGACGCACCAAAAACCAGGAGCTCTGCAAATACACCTTTATCCCGTCCGTATCGCGCACGTCCAACACTTTTTCTCCGGCCACGGAAGTCAAAGAAGCCAAATCCTCTTTTTTAAATGCCATGACTTTCTTTTTGGCGGCCTCATCAGTCGGCACGTCCACACGCGTATAATACGGCTTGCCGTATTTGGCGGTCAAGCCGTCATACAATGCGGCAATATCACCGGATTTGGAGGCGATTTCCAAAAGCAGACACACCGCCAAAATGCCGTCTTTTTCCGGGGTCCATCCGCTCATGCTCATACCCGCGCTTTCTTCTCCCGCCAAAATATAACGTCCGTCCACAATGCCGTTGACGAAATATTTAAAACCCACGTTTACTTCGTCAATGCCGTATCCGGCGGCGTGCACAATGCGGTCCAGCAGGGCGGTGGTGCCCAGCGTGCGGCCCACCAGCATGCCTTCTTTGGGCTGACGGGTGCGGATCAAATAGTCCGCCATCACGCACAGCGCATGATTGGGCGGAATCAAACCGCCTTCTTTGGTGGCGCAGCCGAAGCGGTCCGCGTCCGGGTCGCTGGCTCCGGCAAAATCATACTCGCCTGATTTGACCAATTCAATCAGCGGTTTCATCGGATAGACGGACGAGGGATCCATGCGGATTTTCCCGTCGTGGTCTATAGGGATGAAACGGAAGGTGGGATCTATAGTTTCGCTGACGATGTGCAAATTGTCCAAGCCGTATTTTTCTTTAATCGCGCGGTAAAATTCCAAGCTGCTGCCTCCCAGCGGGTGAACGGCCGCTTTCAGGCCCGCTTGTTTAATGGCTCCGAAATCCACCATGCGTCCCAAAGCGTTGATATAAGGGGTCTTCAAATCTTCGTCCACCACCAACCCTTTCCCGCGGGCTTCTTCCAGCGAAACGCTTTTTATCAAAGCCGGGTTTTGCAAATATTCATTGGCGTATTTTTCAATGCGTTTGGTCAGCTCCGCGCCGGCGGGGCCTCCGTTGGAAGGATTGTATTTCAGCCCCATGTCCTGCGGCGGGTTATGGCTGGCGGTGCCGTTTAAACACGCGCAAGCCCGGCCCGTAATAATGGCAAAAGAAAACACCGGCGTGGGAAGCGGCCCCTCCGGCACGATAACGGGCAGTCCGTTTCCCGCCAGCACTTCGGCGCACAATTTCGCCGTCGTTTGTGACATCAAACGCGTGTCTCCCCCGCACAGCACGGGGCCTTTCACTCCGTCTTCCAAATGAATACGCGCCACCGCCTGCGCAATAGCCCGCGCGTGCGCGGCGCAAAATCCGCCGCCCAATTTTCCGCGGTGGCCGGAGGTGCCGAATTTCACGGCGGCCACCGGTTCTTCCGGCTGCCAAAACAAACGGCTCATTTTTTCACAATCCATAGGTTCTTTCGTCAAAGTTCCTGCCAGCGGGCTCACCATAATCGCATCCTCCGTAATGTCAAAACAGCGCGCCGTTCTTGCGCGGCGCGTCCTCTTTTTCTATGATATGATATGTAATCAAATTTATCAACAAGGAAAATATATGAAAAAAATTTTATCCGCTTTGTTCTGTCTGTGCGCGCTGACACTGCCCGCTTTTGCCGATATGGGCTCTGATTTTAAAGACCATTTCAATCTTTCCGCTCTGGCCGATTATAACCGGGATATTTCGTCCATGATTGGTCTGGCCGATTTCCACACCGGCAAAGGGGTCAATTTCCCGGGATTTGACATCGGCGCTTCCGTTTCCGCCGTCAAAACCTCTTCGGCCAATTTTTCCGGCGAAGATTATTTCTATGCGCCGTTCATCACCGCCGAAACGCAAATCCCCGTTTTGGGCATCGGCGTGGCAGCGCGCGGCACCAGCTATGACGGATTTAAATCCATCGGGGGCGGCCTCAAATGGCACGGCTCTTTGGCGTTGGTTAATCTGTCGGCCGCCGCGTTCTATGACCGCTACAAAACCGATTATTATGACGGAGACCACTACTCCGCTTCCGCCTCCGCTTCGGTGAATGTATTGTTTTTAACTCCGTACGTGGGCGTCGGCTACGACTACAGCACGCTGAAAGTGAAAAACATGGGCATGCTCTCCGGAGAAAAAACCGACGACGGAGCCGTGCGCTACACCGCCGGGGTGAATTTTCATCCTCTTCCGCTGTTTTACGTATATGGCGCATATACTTACACAAAATACAATCACGGTTTTCAAGGCGGAGTGGGCGTAAGCTTCTGACAGATATGAATTTTACGCAAGAACTTTCCGCTTACTTCAAAGAACGCTGCCTCTTGGCCGAGCCCATGAGCCGTCACACCACCTATCAAACGGGCGGCCCGGCGGAAGCCTATGTTTATCCGCAAACGGATGAAGAATGGAGTTTTGTACTGAAACTGGCCCGCACGGAAAATATTCCGCTGCGCGTCATCGGATTCGGCTCTAATATTTTGGTAGGAGGGAAAGGAATCGGCGGGATTGTTTGCTCCACCAAACGCATGAACCAAACCTCCGTCCAAGATAACCGCGTGACCGCACAGGCCGGAGCCGCACTGGACAAAGTCTGCGAACTCGCCGCTTTGGCCGGACTGGCGGGGATGGAAAAACTTTCCGGTATTCCCGGCAGCATAGGCGGAGCCGTATATATGAACGCCGGCGCATTCGGCCAGGAAACCTTTGACTGCTTGGAATATGTGCAAGCAGTTGATTTTGACGGAAGGCCCGCCGTACTTCTTAAAAAAGATTTGCCCCATTCGTACCGCCGCGTGGACGGGCTGGACGGATACATCGTGTTGGGCGCGGGATTTTCTTTAGAAAAGAAAGATTTCGCTTCGTTGGTGCAAACGCGCAATTCCATTTTGCATAAGCGTATTGAAAAACAACCTTTGGAATATCCCTCCGCCGGGAGCGTGTTTAAACGGCCCGCAGGAGACTATGCGTCCCGGCTGATTGACGAGGCCGGCCTGCGCGGGCTGAGCGTAGGCGGGGCGAAAGTGTCTGAAAAGCACGCGGGATTCATCGTCAACTTTAACCACGCCACGCCGGAAGACATCAAAACTCTCATGGAAGAAGTACGCCGGCAGGTTAAAGAAAAAAGCGGCGTGGAACTGGAGCTGGAACAGATTTTGTGGGGCGAATTTTCCGTCTGAAACGCGGAAAAAATTGACGCGGCGCGCGCAATAAGTTAAAATATAAGTACGAAAGAATTTGAGTCGTTGGAGTCGTGGTGTAGCCTGGTCTAACACGCTGCCCTGTCAAGGCAGAGACCGCGGGTTCGAATCCCGTCGACTCCGCCATTTTGAAAACCCGCCTTTCCGGCGGGTTTTATATTTCCCCAAAAACCGCAAACCCGGCTTGCATGAAAACATCGCCGGGAATTTTGACGGAACAAATTCTACCCTTCGGTAGAATTCCTGCTTATAAAAAGATATGATATAGACATGAAGCGTTCCGTCTGCGCCGTCGCGCTGCTTTTTGTATGTCTGTATGCCCAGGCGCAATCTCTGCGCGTGGGAGACGTGCGCATTTCCACCTTACGCATGGACCCGGCCGTTGCGGCGCGCCAATTTCCCCTCAAAAAAGGCGATCTCTTTACCTCCCAGGCCTATGAAACGGCCCAAGAAAAACTCCATGATACGCGTTTGTTTAAAAAACTGGAATTTTCGGCGGCGGAAAATAACGGACAAATGGACATCTCCATTGACGGAGAAGACGGATACTACTTTTTTCCGCTGGCGTTCTTTTCCGCGGGAGACAAAAACGTTTTTTTTGCCTCTTTGTTTGAAGGGAATTATTTTAAAAAGGGAGAATCCGCTTTCATGACCGCCGGCGTCAGCGATGACGGCTACGCCTTTTCCGGCGGACTAAAACAGGAAGACCATTTTTTTCAAATCGGCTTTACCAAGCTGGACACGGAACAACGCTTTTATAAGCACGGCTGGAGCAGCACGTACGGTGTGTTAAACGTGGCTGACGACGAAGACGAATACGGCGCGCCCGTCTCTCGACGTGATATGCGCAGTTATGCGCTCAACGCCGTATATGCCCGCACTTGGGAAGACTGGACCGTCTTTCTCTCGCCCGAACTCAAACATGTTTCTTATTCCTCCGCGGCCGATGCAGGCAACCACAACCAACTGAGCGTGGGAGCGGCGTACCGCCACAATATTCGTACTTCTTCCGGAATGGGGGCTTTGTTCGGCTTTGGGATTTCGGACAAACAAAAAATGCTTGCCGATTTGCCCCGTCCGCGCTACGCCTGCGCGGCGGACGTCTCCATTACCAAAGGAGGCTCCTGGAGCGGTGCAGATTACGACATTACGCGTGCAAATTTGAATTTTTTATGGCAGGCGGAACTCAAAAAACATCATATTTTTTCTCTGCAAATAAAAGGGGCCGACAGCTACGGCTCTCCGTTTTCCGACCAAGTTTTATCCACCGATTTGCTCGGCGGGCCCGGCCGGTACCGCCGCCTTCTGCGCGGCAGCCGCGGAGCCGCCGTGACGGCCGCATTTTTATATTATCTGCTGCGCAACGATACGGGTTTGCTGGCGCTGCAGCCTTTTTATGAAACGGCGTTTGTCCGCGACCGCTCCCTCTGGCGCGATCATGCCGGAACGGGGGCGACGCTTTCTTACAAATTTTGGCGTTTTCCGTTTCCGCTCGGCTTTAATTACACCCACAACCTCAGCGACGGCTCCGACATGACCTCTTTCGTCATCGGAGGCCGCTTTTAACATTCTAATCCTTTTTCTCCCGTTGGCGTAGAAAACCTCTTTATATATACTAAGCGTATCAAGGCGGAAACAAAAACCGCCGCGTATATATCAAGGGGGTAGTGTATATGGGAAAGAAAGCCAGAGAAGTAGTGGAAAAAGCCGGCTTGGATGCGGAGAAGTTGCTTGATTTGCTAAACAAAGCTTATTGCGACGAATGGCTGGCGTACTATCAATATTGGATCGGCGCCAAAGTGGTAAAAGGAATTCCACGCGCTGCGCTGGAGCCGGAAATGACGGAACACGCGGCCGACGAACTGAAACACGCAGGCATGCTGGCAGAGCGCATTATTGAACTGGGCGGCACGCCGGCTGTTGACCCGGATGAATGGAAAAAACTCAGTACCTGCGGTTATTTGGCCCCACAAGACCCGGGTCTTGACTCGGTGTTGGCGCAAAACATCCAAGCGGAACGCTGCGCCATCGCCGTTTACGCCAAGATTTTAGAATATGTCAGAGGCAAAGACATGGTGACGGCCAATACGGTGCGCAAAATCATGCAGGACGAAATGGAGCATGAGCAAGACTTGGAAGATATCCAGGAAGACATTGAAAACTTTAAACGCGGATGCGGCAAAAAATAAATGTCCGATCCGCATTTAAAAAGCCCCGCTTAAGCGGGGCTTTTTTAAGCAAATTTTACTGACGCACGGGATGAGGTTTGTAAGTCTTTCCGTCCACCACTATGTTGTTTCCGCGTTTGCGCTGCGGTGTTTTAATCGCATTTTCCACCGCTTCGCTTCTGTAAAAAGGCGTAGCCGCCAGTACGGTGTTAGAAGTCTCAAACCGCCCCAGCCACGTCTGCAGAGAAACGGGAGTCTCACCAAATAAAAACCGGTCCGCCACTTCCAAAGAAAAACCGTTTCCTTTCTTCAGCACCAACAGCGTAGCGGTATGATAATCCCATTGCGCCGAATACCCGCCGGAAGCCAGGCGGAAACGATCTTCTCCCCGGGCGGAACGCAAATACGCACCTCTCAGCGGACGGACGCTGATGCGATACACCTGCCGCACGGAACGGGAAGCCACGTCCTGCACAATGCGCCGGGCGAGCACATAACTCAAATAATGGCACTCGTCAACCACATAGCGGTAGTAATACCCTATTTTAGAACCCGAGGAAGCCAACGGAGAATCAAAGTCCGCCAAAGACACTTCCGGAAGTTCAAATAAAATCACTTTTTGTTTGGCTTCGGCCGCCGCGGCTCTCATCCACCCCGCCAATGCGTCCGAGGGGGTAAAAGAGTCCTCTCCGCCGTTTCTCCGGGAAGAAATCCGATAAGCGCCCTGCGGAAACCCCGGCGCGGCGGCACGGCCCAGCAAAGAGACAAACGCCAGCTCCCGTTTATCGTTGGAGATTTCATCGGGCCGATAGACAATCAAGCGGTTTTGTTGAAAAAAGGCGCGCAAATGTTCTTTAATTTCCGTTTTATTTTCCCGGTAAAAAGAAGTGGCTTTTTGAAAATCAAACGGCTTGTTAAGCATGGCAAACCCGTCCAATGCGCCCAAGTAATCCGCATTTAGAACAGAAGGCATATCCTCCCCGTACGCCGCGGAGCTGACATACATTTGCAGCAAATAAAAAGCCATGGCCCTCACGCGCTGTTCTTTTACGCCGGAACCAAACAGCCGTTCCCAAAAGCCGGGTCCTTGAAGAAACTGTTCCCGGGGCACATAAAAACGCATAAAATGAAAACGGCCTGTCTGAGGACGCGCCGACACTGCGGGCCGAGCACGCAGCTTCGCTTCCAACGCATCGGAAAACGGCGTACGGTAGCCCGCCGCCCATGCACCGCACGAGCAGATACACATTACCGACAAAAACAGAAGTTTTCTTGCGTTTGCCCTATTAAAAGTATAGGAAACGAAAAGCGGCAATTCAAGGAGAACATGAAAAAACGGACAAGACATAGGCCGAAGACCGCTTGCAACACAAGCGGCCCGGGCACTCTCTCAAATTCTGAAAATTTAACGTCAGAAGAAAAACAGAACGTTTTGGCTTGTCGGCCGAGGCTGACGTTTACGGACAGGCGTACACCTGCCCCTGGTATTGCACGCCGTTAATATAAAACGGGCTGGCGTAATCATCGGAAATATCCGGTCTGCCCATATAGGCGCTCTGCAAATACACCACGTTCCCTCCCAAACGGGCGGCGTTGTTTTTTAAATTCAAAGCCACCTCCGCGGAAATTTGATCTTCCAGCAAAAATCGGTTAGGCTCCCCTCCGTTTTGGTCTCCCGTCACGGACGCAATAAACCGGCAGCCCTTCGGCTCCACGGCCACGATTTGCACCGCCTGCGCCTGCGGCGTGGGTTCTTTGGGCTCCAACATCGCCCGCAGTACACAACCCGAGACGCCAAACAAAGCAAAAGCCAAAAATAATTTTTTCATATTCCCCCCTTTTTTACAGTATAGAAAGAGAGAAGAACAAAACCCATTGGAATTTTGCATTAAACCCCGGGGCAAATTCCCGCCGGAGGACAGAACCATCCCAAAAAGAACCCCGCCCGAAGGCGGGGTTTATATGATTAAACGCCCAAGTTCTTTAGAAATGCTTTGTTATTATACGGACGGCCCAGGAACTTTTCCACCATTTCATTTTCATCTTTCGCCGTTCCGGGCGTATAAACATATTCGCGCAGCTTCGCGCCGAGATCGGGATCAAAAAGTCCCTTTCGCTCAAATTGCGCAAAAATATCTTCCGCAATCACCAAAGACCACGCATACACGTAATACCCCACATCATACGGATCGGTCAAACTCATAATATGGCCGAAACTGGCTTGTGGGTACGTGCCTTTGGTCATGGGAATGCCGCTGATTTGCTTCATCAATTTGGCATACAGCCGGGTCGTGTTGACCGCTTTATTGGAAGCGTGCGCATCCACGTCAAACTGTCCCAAAAAGTTCTGGCGCGCAAAAGCGGAGGCTTCGCCTGCGCGGCGGGCGGCGCGCATGGACGAAATCATTTCATCCGGCAGCGGTTCTCCCGTTTGGTAATGGGAAGAAATGCGTTTGAGCACCTGCGGCTCCCATGCCCAATTTTCCAACAGTTGGGAGTGGGTTTCAATATAGTCCCAGGCCACATTGTCTCCGGTAAGGCTGGCATAGCGGGAAGTAGCCAAAGACATTTGCAGCACATGCCCGAATTCGTGGAACAGGGTTTCCACGTCCCCGTGCGTCAGCAAAGGAGGCAAGCCCGGTCCGGCAGGGGTAAAATTGGCCGCGATAACTACGGACGGAATCTGGTAGGAACCGTCCGGCAGCTGAAAGCGGTCCACAAAACTCCAGGTGGCCGCGTGCGTGTATTTGCCGTCGCGCGGATAAGCGTCCAAATAAAAATAAGAAACGGTTTCGCCGCTTTTTTTATCTTTAATGACGTATGTTTGCACATCAGGGTGCCAGGCAGGCAGCGCGGCGGGCTCAAAACGCAGACCGAACAAATCCCCAAACGTTTCAAACATGCCGCTTATCACTTTTTCCGCCGGGAAATATTCTTTGATTTTTTCTCCGTCCACGGCGTACTTTTGCTTTTTGTACTGGTTGGCCCAATACGGCAGCTCCCAGGCGGTCAGTTCCTCGCTTTCCGTTCCCGTCGTTTCTTTTTTCAGCGCCAGATATTGCGCCGTTTCCGCGGCGGCCAGCGGACGGATTTGGTTCTCCAAATCCTTCAAGAAAGCTTCCAGCGTTTCATAATTTCCGGCCATGCGCGCGGGCAAAACATAATCCGGATATTTGGAATATCCCAGCAAACGGGCCTGCTTGGAACGCAATTTCAAAACGTCTTCCAAAAGTTTCACGTTTTCCTTGCCGCCTCGGCGGGCAAATTTGGTTTGCAAAGCTTTGCGCGCCGCTTCATTTTTGGCATTGGCCATGAAAGGGTTGTAATCGGGGTATTTCAGCGTGACGATATATTTTCCTTCAGGCGTACGCTCCAAACGGTTGATGTAGGTTTCTTCCATGCCGTCCAATTCTTCGCGCGACACTTCCAGCTGGTCTTTGTAATTGTTGAGGTTGACGTTATAACGGGTAATTTTGTCCAAACGTTCGGAATTAAGGCGGACAAACTTCCGCAAATCCTTATCCGAAAGATTCATCCCGTTGCGTTCAAACTTGGCCAGCCATTTGTTCACTAACCGGGTCTGCTCCTCATCCAAATCCGGCTTGGCGTCCGCATACGCTTTCAAAGCGCGGTAAACGTCTCTGCGGGTAAAAACGTCGGCCTTAACACGGCTGCCGCGAGTTTCCAGTTCGGCGGCGGCTTCCCGCACGCCGGCGTCTTGGTGAAAATATGCCAACAAAGAAAGAGATTTCGGCACAAACCAATAGTTGGTGTAAGCGTTCTCCAACGCCAGAGCGGTATTTGCAAACGTGCGTTCCCCCTCCGGCACGGCGGCCACGGCGCTCAGATTTTGCTCCAGTTCCGCGCGGGCCTGCTGTTCCAAAGCGGAAAGCTCCGCCGGGCTGTAATCAAAACGAAGCAGCCCGTTTTCAAACATTTTGTCATAGGCTCCGCCAAAAAGCGGAGCGGTTAAAGCGACGGCAGTTAAAACAGTCATAAGTTTTTTCATTTTTCCTCCGGCTTAAATTATACCTTTTACATATAGGCAAAACATAACCCCCCGGATATCCGGGGGGTGGTAAAAATCGCCTGGGGACAACGGACTCAGCTCTTCAGCGCGCGGTACATCAACAGGCCGATCATCGTCTTTGCGTCTTGTATTTTCCCTTTAAAAATCAGATCGTACGCTTTTTCCAAAGGGAATTTTTTGACGTTTAAAAATTCATCTTCATCCGGGCAGTCCTTTCCGCGCCGCAAATCTTCCGCCAAATAGATATGCAAATACTCCGTAGAAAACGCGTTGCTGGGGTTAAATACGGCCAGTTTTGTCCATTTGGACGCGCGCAGCCCCGTTTCCTGTGCAAGCTCCGCTTTGGCGCAAGAGAGCGGTGTTTGCCCCTCTTCGCGCTTGCCGGCGGGAATCTCCCATGTCGTCCTGCCGATAGGGTAGCGGTACTGCTGCACCAAATATATCTGTCCGTCCTGCGTAAGAGGCAGCACTGCGCTGGCCCCCCGGTGGGCCAAATAGACGCGGGAAGATTGTTTACCGTTGGGCAACGTGACGACGTCTTTATTAAATCCCACTACGCCGCTGTAAAGCGTTTGGGAAGAAACTTTGGTTTCTTTTAATTTACTATAATGAGACATATCCTTATCTTATAAAATTTGGCCCGGGACCGCCGTTTATGAAAGAATTTGTCCATTTGCATAACCATTCCGAATATTCCCTCTTGGACGGGATGCTGCGCATTTCCGAACATCACAAACCTTCCCGCTTTTTGCGCGGGCTGGCGGAAAGCGGCATAAAATCTCTGGCCATTACCGACCACGGGAATATGTACGGCGCGCTGGATTTTTATGATTCGGCCCGGGCAGCGGGACTGAAGCCCATCGTCGGGTGCGAAGTATATATCACCGAAGGAAATCACAAGGACAAAGACAAATCCCGCACCGGCCACCTGACGCTGCTGGCCAAAAACCACCAGGGATATCTTAACCTTATGCAGCTCAATTCCGCCGCGTGGGTGGACGGGTTTTATTATCATCCCCGTATAGACAAAGAGTTGCTGGCCAAATATTCGGACGGACTGATTGCCCTGTCGGGCTGTTTAAAAGGCTTTTTGGCGCAAAGCACGCTGACCGAACCTTTCGAAAAAACCTGCGCGCTGGCCCGCCAATACGCAGATATCATGGGCGAAGGCAATTATTACGTGGAATTGATGGACCACAACATCCGCGAAGAACAGCAGGCGCTGCCCGTTTTGAAAGAAGTGGCCAAAAAGCTGGGCCTTAAAACCGTGGCCACCAACGACTGCCACTACGAAAAACAGGAAGACTGGGAAGCCCACGACGTCAACCTTTGCATTTCCACCGGCAAAACGTTAAGCGACCCCAAACGCTTGAAGATGACGACACATGAGCTGTATTTTAAATCGCCCGAAGAAATGTACACTTTGTTTGCACACACGCCGGAATCCTTGACCAATACGTTGGAAGTGGCGGAAAAATGCAATCTGGAATTTCCCAAACACGGCTTTATTTTGCCCAATTTTGACATTCCGCCCCAGTACCCCAACTCCGCCGAATATTTTAAAGCTTTGTGCCGCGAAGGACTCAACCGCAAAATGCACGGAAACGTGCCGCCGGAATACCTCAAACAGCTGGAATACGAATTTAACGTCATCATCACCATGGGGTTTGACTGCTACTTCCTCATCGTGCAGGATTTTATCAACTGGGCGCGCAGAAACGGCATCCCCATAGGGCCGGGCCGCGGCAGCGGCGCGGGCAGCATTGTGGCCTACAGCTTGGACATCACGCGCGTGGACCCCATTAAAAGCAAACTGCTCTTTGAGCGTTTTTTAAACCCGGACCGCGTCAGCATGCCCGATCTGGACATTGACATGTCCGACACCGGGCGCGAGCGCGTCATTGATTACGTGCGTCAAAAATACGGCAAAGACAAAGTGTCCCAAATCATCACCTTCGGCACGATGAAAGCCAAACTGGCCGTGCGCGACGTGGCCCGCGTCATGGGCATCAGCGTGACGGAAACCAACCGCGTGGCCAAGATGATTCCCAACGACCCCAAAATCACGCTGGACGGCGCACTTAACGACATCAAAGAATTGCAAACGGAAGTTAACAACAACCCCACGTCCAAGCGTCTCTTTGACATGGCCCGCAAAATTGAAGGCCTCAAACGCCACACCGGCATTCACGCCGCCGGCGTGCTGATTACCAAAGAATCCGTCTCCCACTATGTGCCGCTGGCGCGCGGCGCGCGCGACGCCATCACCACCCAGTTTGAAGGGGAGCCCTGCTCCAATCTGGGTCTTCTCAAAATGGACTTTTTGGGTCTGCGCACGCTGACGGTTATTGACAACGCCGAAAAGCTCATCCGCGCCCGCCACAACCCGGATTTTGACATCAACAATATTCCGTTAGACGACAAAAAGACCTATGATTTGCTCTGCGCCTGCCAAACGCTGGGCATTTTCCAGCTGGAAAGCGGCGGAATGCGCGATTTGATTAAAAAGCTCCAGCCCACGCAATTCGGAGACGTGTCCGCTCTGGTGGCTTTGTACCGACCGGGCCCCATGGAATCGGGCATGATGGACATGTTTGTGCGGCGCAAAAACGGACAGGAAAAAATCACCTACGAAACCCCGCTTTTGGAAGAGGTGCTTAAAGACACCTACGGCTGCATGGTATATCAGGAACAAATCATGCAAATTTCCAAAACGCTGGGCGGCTTTACGCCCGGCGAAGCCGACACGCTGCGCAAAGCCATGGGCAAAAAGAAATTGGACGTCATGGAAAAATTCGGCAAAAAATTCGTGGAAGGGGCCGCCGCGCATAAAATTTCCGAAAAAACCGCTTCGCACATTTACGAACAGATGAAAGCCTTCGCCGGATACGGCTTTAACAAATCCCACTCGTACGCCTATGCGTTGGTGTCGTATCAGACAGCTTATCTGAAGGCGAACTACCCCATTGAATTTATGTGCGCCGCACTGACCAACGAAATCGGCCACAACGCCATCGGAGCCGACGACAAAGAAAACAAAATCGCCACCTATCTGGAAGAAGCCAAAAAAATGGGTTTTGAAATTTTGCCGCCGGACATCAACAAATCCCAGCCGGAATTTTCCGTGGAAACCAAAGACGGCAAAGAATACATCCGCTATGCGCTGGAAGCGGTCAAAAACGCCGGCACGGAAGGATGTATTTCTATTGCGCAGGAAGCGGCGAAAAAGCCGTTTGAATCGCTGGAAGATTTGTGCGCGCGCATTGATTTGTTCCAAGCCAACAAAAAAACCATTGAAAGCCTGACCAAAGCCGGTGCATTGGACTGCTTAATGCCGGACCGCGACCCCCAAGAAGCGCGCGCCGTCCTGCTCAGCCAAATTGACGAAGCGGTGGACACGGCGCACCTGATCGCCAAAGAGAAAGAATCCTGCACGGCCAGCTTGTTCGGAGACGATTTTTCCTCCGTCATGAGCCTTAAAAAAACGGAAGTCAAACCCGTTGCCCCGCTGACGCAAAGCGAACTGCTGGGATATGAAAAAGAAGTAATGGGACTCTATTTCAGCGGACACCCCATCGCAAAATACCAAGACTATCTCTCCCGCCTCAACTGCGTATCCATACGCGATATTTTGGACGGAAAAGCCTCGGGAAGACTAAACGTCATCGGCATCGTCACGCGCCTGAAAAAACGGCAAAACAAACGCAAAGAAGAATGGGCCCAGTTTGTCATAGAAGACTGCACCGGCTCCATTATGGTCAACGCATTCTCCCGCGCGTGGAGCACGATGGCGGGCAAGGTGGCTCCCAACGCCATTTTATTCTTTTCGGGCGACGTGCGGGTGGACGACGAAAGCGCGCGCGTGGAAATCAACCTTCAGGACGTGGGCAACGTGACGGATTTAATCGCCAACGTCGCGAAAAAGCTGACCATACGTCTCCATGCAAATTACTCCGCGCAAAATTTGCAAAAACTCAAAATGCATTTAGACGCGGCAAAAGGCGTGACCAAGGTATATCTGGAGGTTCCTTCCAAGGCCGATCCGAAGAAGATACACCTTATCCGCACCAACAAATCCATCATGGTGCACCGCGCGCTGCTGGAACACGTGGAAAACACGCTGGGCAACGATGCGTGGCACTTTGAATAAAACAACGGCAAAAAGATATAATATGATTAGACAGCCCCCGCCCGATACACGGAGCGGGGTTTTTATCCTAAAACAAAGAAGGGAAACCTATGAGCATTTTTGAAGCGCTTATGATGCTGGGATTTGGACTGGCCTGGCCGTGCAATATTTACAAATCCGTCAAAACCAAAACCGCCGCGGGCAAAAGTTTCGCCTTTATGATTACCATAGAACTGGCCTATCTGTGCGGCGTCATCCATAAAGTGTTTTACAATTTTGACGCGGTGATTTGGCTGTATGTGGCAAACTTCGTTATGGTGTTTATTGACCTAATGCTTATGCTGCGCAACCGCAAGCTGGACCTGGCCCGCGCCGCCGCCCGGCAGCAAACCCAGCGCGCCTAGGCTTTTCAAGGCGCGGA
The DNA here is from genome assembly GCA_946061795.1 of uncultured Elusimicrobium sp. Classification (GTDB taxonomy): domain Bacteria; phylum Elusimicrobiota; class Elusimicrobia; order Elusimicrobiales; family Elusimicrobiaceae; genus Avelusimicrobium. The sequence continues at coordinate 3,156 of CAMGSK010000003.1, read as the reverse complement.
CATATTTGCTATACTATATACGAAGATAACCGATTTAAGCCCAGTTGGCGCAGGGGTAGCGCGTTCCCTTGACATGGGAAAGGTCATAGGTTCAAATCCTATACTGGGCATGTTTTATCTGAAAAGACTTTTAGCGATACAGACCCGCTAAAAGTCTTTTTTTCGTCGTAAAACCCAAATTGAAAAATGCTGAAATTGCGGACGCTCGCGGCAGTTGCGCTGTCAGCAAAATACCAGTCAGCCTCCCTCCGGGCACACAGCGTCTCCTTACGCCAAAAACAAAAGAACCTCTCATTTGTCTAAATAGTTTTCTATAATGAAGAAAACAAACGACGCAAAGAGTTCCAATTAACACCCGGAAAGTGCTGAAATCGTACAGGAAATATATGTTAGACCAAACAGACAAAAGTCTGTAATGGGCACAACACTTTCCCCGCATACCCGTCGCTTTTTACTGATCGCTCGCCAAGTTGGCTTGGCTTTGTTCCAATGCGTTTGAGGTGATTATGAAAAAAGGATTTACGCTCATAGAATTGTTAGTCGTTGTTTTAATCATCGGCATTTTATCCGCCGTCGCACTGCCCCAGTACACCAAAGCGGTGGAAAAAGCACGGGCGGCTGAAGCCATCACTCTTGCAAAAAGCTTTGCAGACGCGGAGAAAATATACCAATTGGAAACAGGCTCTTCGGTAAAAACAATTGACGAAGTGGAAAACCTTACATTAGGCTTGGGTTCATTGAAAAACAGCACCGCTTATTCGTCAAACTGCAAAAAATTTAATTCAAAAAATTTTGAAATTTGCATCAATAACAACGTCGTATGGTTTGAAAGGGTGCAAAATGACTCTCTTTATGGGTACTATCTCGCCGTTTTTCATCAAGACACGGATTGGGACGGAGAGCCTATCAAGACCGGAGCCATTTACTGCTGCGGACGCAACGAAAAAGGTGCGGCTGTTTGCAAATCGTTGGGCTCCGGAGAAGAAGCTTCTGTTTACTCCTACAAATGCGGCGTGATTTAAAGGATAAATCCTGCCTTTGCGGTGGTAAATATCTAAAAGACCGCAGTTTTAATGTTCCGCTAAGCAACGCTGACTGTATCGGAGAACCTTCTTTTGCCGCGTCCAGCCCGAAAACCGGACGCGGTTAAATTTCATCTTTGCTTCCGCTATTTTTCTTCCAATCCGGCCGTCTTCACAATCTGCGCCGCCACGGCCAGCGAGTGGTCAATATTGCGGCACACATGCTGTTCTCCCAACTGCTTGACAAAGCCGTAATGGTCCAGCGTCTTGCGCACGTGTTTCTGCACATGGGACAAAATCAGCTGCACGCCGTCCAGCTTGCATTGATGATAAATACGTTCCAACGCGTGATATCCCGTCGCATCTATTGCCGGCACGCTGCGCATGCGCAGCACCAGCACTTTGCAATCCTTGTGATGTTCCAACGTATCCACAAATTTGGTCGCCGCGCCAAAGAAAAACGGCCCGTTGATTTCATAAACACTCACGTGGCGGGCGATGACTTTGGTGTCAATATCGTCGGGACGCTGATGCACTTCGTCCATCACGTCATCATCGGTATTGGTGACCTGATACACGTCGGCCATGCGTTTCATGAACAGTACCGCCGCCAGCACCAGCCCGAATTCTATCGCCACCACCAAATCAAACGCCACCGTCAGTGTAAACGTGGTCAGCAGAATCAAAATATCGCTCAAAGGAGCTTTGAACAGCGCTTTAAAAGAACGCCAGTCGCTCATACGGTAAGACACCAAAAATAAAATGGCCGCCAGCGAAGTCATGGGAATGCGCCCTATCCAGCGCATCAAGCACACCATCATGACCAACAAAAACACCGCGTGCGCCATTCCGGCCACCGGCGTGCGGCCGCCGTTGCCGATATTGGCCGCCGTACGGGCAATCGCGCCCGTGGCGGGCAAGCCGCCAAACAAACCGCTGGCCACATTGGCTACCCCCGTGGCCACCAGCTCCATATTGGAGCGGTGCTTTTTTCCAATCATACCGTCCGCCACGACGGCCGACAGCAAACTTTCAATCCCGGCCAGCAGCGCTATCGTCATGGCCGGCGCGGCCAAATTTTTAATCGTCTCCCAAGTGACGGCTCCCGGCATATGCGGCATGACCAGCGTACTGTCCACCGCGCCGAACGTGCTGGAAATGGTGGCCACGTTCATCCCCGTCACGCCGACCAGCACGGAGGTCATCACCAGCGCCGCCAAAGACCCCGGAAAAGCTTTCCACTTCTTCGGCCAAAACAGGATGACGGCCAACGTCAACACCCCCACCGCCACCGTCTGCCAGTTAATCAAACCGAGATGATGCAAATACACGTTCCATTTGGCAAAAAACTCGGACGGGATTTGCCGCAGTCCCATACCGAAGAAATCATTAATTTGCGTGGAAAAAAGCACCACGGCAATGCCGCTGGTAAAACCGGTGGTGACGGGATAAGGGATAAATTTGATGAATCCGCCGAATTTAAACACGCCCATCAAAATCAAAAATATTCCGGCCATAATGGTGGCTGTCAGCAATCCGCTCAACCCATACTGCTCAATAATCCCGTACACAATCACCACAAAAGCGCCGGTCGGCCCGCCTATCTGCACGCGGCTGCCGCCCAGCAAAGAGATGATAAACCCCGCCACCACGGCGGTAATCAGGCCTTTTTCCGGCGTGACTCCGGAGGCGATGGCCAAAGCGATGGAAAGAGGCAAAGCAATGCAGGCCACCACAAGGCCCGCACTTAAATCTTTCAGTATGCGCCGGGAAGAGAATTCTTCCGGGCGGTTTTTCAAAAGAGTAAATAATTTCGGTCTCAGCATAGTTGTTTTATCGTATCGGTCCCGCGTTTTGCACGTCTTTTTTCGGCGCAAAAACGCAATCTTCCCGGCTCCGGCGCAAAAAAACGCCCGGACACCGGGGATTTTTTCAAAAAGTCTGGAAAATAGCTGTTGGGTGGAAACGGGAAAGGACTGCTTCGTCTGCAAATCCATCCGCGGCTTTTACGCCAAACGTCCGTTTTGCCGCTAAATTTCTTTGACTTATATATATTTTATCAAAAAAGATTCTTCCTCCGCTTTCTCCACGCGTACGGAAAGCGGTAAGTTTTGTATAATTTAATTAGAATTTT
>CAMGSK010000002.1 GCA_946061795.1 uncultured Elusimicrobium sp. | reverse complement strand
CATTCCCACGGAATAGCTGGTCACGTTCACCGCCACACTCAGCGCAAACGCGTTGCGCACCGACAGGCGGCGGCGGTTGCAGGCCCAAATAAACAACCCTTCAAAAATCAGACTGAAAAACCATAAAAACGCCGATTCCGTCACCCAAGAGCCCAGCACCTGCCACGTCAGCGGCATGCTGATTAAGTTGGCCAGTACGACGGAGTACACCACTTTATAGTTTTTCCCGGTATAGGCCAGATACGCCAGCGCGGCCAATATTTCCAAAAATAAAATAATGATTAAAGACGTCCAAGCGTCCGCTCTGAGCAAGGCGTTGACGTGCAGCGGCTTAGGGGAAAGCTCCACCAGCAAATCATTCTCCCGCACGGTCACGTTGAAAGCGTTGCGCAGTTTGGCCGGAGTGGGAAAGACATTGCTCTGGCGTTTGACGCCGTCGGCAAAATCTATCACTAATTTCTGATACGGTTTATATTCGTACGCGATAGAAAAACATCCGTCGGCTTTGCAATACAATTTCTGTATGCCGTATTTGCCCAACGGAATTTGTTGAATGCATTGGTTGTCTTCGCACTGAATTTGTTCGCTGGTATTGGGCAAAACGGCCGGCCGGCCGGCCGTCTGGTAAGAAAAAGAAAAGTCCATTTCGGGCTTGGGAGACACGCCGCCCCACAGCGGCGCAAACATCAAAAAAAGCATGCACAAAAAGAGTATTTTTTTCATTTTTGGGCCCCGTATTTGATATTTGCTATTATAACATTATACGCAGACAAGGGGGAACCTATGATTTTTACCAAAACACAGCTGGATAAATACGCAGGCGTCATGGTCTGGGCGATGGAAAACGCGCGCCGCGGCGGAAAATTTAAAAAATACGATTCGGTGTTGGTCCGCGCCGACCAGGCGGCTCTGCCGCTGGCGCAGGCCGTATATGAAAAATTATTGCAAAAACGCTATCAGCCCGTTGTGCGTTTTAATGCGCCGGAAAGCTTCTCCCGCGCACTCTATACGCTGGCGGACAAGCAACAGCTGACGCACATTCCCGCCGGGGAAGACGCGTTTCAAAACGCGCTTAACGGACTGATCGCTCTGCGCGCGCCGGGAGATTTGACCGCGCTGAAAAGCGTCAATCCCGCCCGCATCGGCCAGGCGGCCGTGGCGCGCAAAGGACTAAAAGAAATTTTGGACCGCACGGAACAGGCCGGTCAATTTTCCTGGACGCTGTGCAATTTTCCCACCGAAGAACTGGCCGCCAAAGCGGGCCTGACGCTGAAACAATACGCCGCGCAAGTGGCCAAAGCCTGCTTTTTAAACGAAAAGGACCCGGTAAAAAAATGGAAAGAAGTGATGGGTCAAATCGCCGACATCGGCCGCTGGTTAAACGGGCTGGACATACACACGTTGCACGTTCAATCGGCGCACATGGATTTTGAAGTACTGCTGGGAGAAAAACGCAAATTTATCTCCGGAGGCGGCAACAACATTCCCTCTTTTGAAATTTTTACCTCGCCCGACTGGCGCGGCACCAAAGGCGTGTATTTTGCAGACCTTTCTTCCTACCGCAGCGGCAACTACGTCAAAGGCGTGCGGCTGGAATTTAAAAACGGACGGGTCGTCAAATCGTCGGCGGAACAAGGACAGGATTTTCTGCGCAAAATGCTGGCCATGGACCGCGGCGCGGCGCAGGTGGGAGAATTTTCTTTGACCGACCGCCGCTTCTCCAAAATTGACAAATTTATGGCGGATATTTTGTTTGACGAAAATTTCGGCGGCAAACACGGCAACTGCCACGTGGCCGTGGGCAGCAGCTACGCCGACACCTTTGCCGGGGACGTGAGCAAGCTGGACAAAAAAACCAAAGAAGCCCTGGGCTACAATGACTCTTCTCTGCACTGGGACTTAATTAACACGGAAAACAAAACCGTGCACGCCGCGCTCAAAAACGGCAAAAAAATACTCATCTACGAAAAAGGCCGATTCACCTATTAAAACGACGCAAAAAAGCCCCGGGTTTTGCCCGGGGCTTTTTTATTCTCTGTAAAAACGTTCGCAGCCTCGCTGCTTGAAAGAGAAAGGAAGCCCCATCATTTCATGGCAAAAACTGCCTTCCTTCACTACATGACAAGCATACTCTATACAGCTTAGCGGCTCACGCTGTGAATCGTCAAATCCAAACCTCATAGCGTATCCGCCATTTCCGCTAAACAGATAGTTCCCCAGATATCCAACAAGAGTCCAATTGGTCGCTCCTTTATCCAACCATCCGTTATCCACATAACGACCGATCCAAATCTGAATTTTTTCATCTCCTTTTCCTTTGGATATGTTGGAAACGCATTCGTCTCCGTTGCTCTGATACGAAAATGCCGACAGAATATCCACGTCCAACTCATTTAAACATAAAGTATAGGTTCCGTTAGCCAAAAAATAAGCTTCTTCTGCCTCTCCCAATTTTTTAATCAACATTTTTACTTCCGCCGCGCGAGTTCGTTTTACCGCTTTGGTATATTGGGGAAGAGCAATTGCTGACAAAATACCGATGATTAAAACGACCACCAGCAGTTCTATCAGCGTAAATCCGGCGTTTTTTTCGCCGGGAAATGATTTTTGATAAATTTTGTTCATAGCCAAAATTTATCAAAAAAAAAAAACGCGTCAAGGGGGGTAGGATTTTGACCCGACGAAACAGAACAAACATTCCAGATGATAATTAAAACCGGAGTTTTCCTCTGCCCCCATTACTTCTATTCTTTTTCCCTTGTCAAAAAACAATTGTGGCAACCAAGCAATAAAAAAGCCCCGGGTTTTACCCGGGGCTTTTCAATCTGCGGATGAATTACCGGCTCAAATCCAAACTTTGTATTTTTCCGCGCAAGGGCAGCACTTTCGGCGCAGAAACGGACAATTCGTCAATGCCCATTTTCAAGAACGTTTCCGTCAGTTCCGTATCCGCTCCCAGTTCGCCGCAAATGCCGATCCATTTTCCTTTCGCGTGCGCGGCGCGGGCGGCCATGTCAATCAAACGCAAAACGGCCGGGTGGTGCGGATCGGAAAATTGCTGGATAGTTTGGTTTTGGCGGTCCAATGCGCAAGCGTACTGCGCCAAATCATTGGTACCCACGCTGAAAAAATCCACCAATCCGGCCAGCTCCTCAGCAATCAGCGCCGCGGCGGGCGTTTCAACCATAATGCCCGTTTCCAGTTTTTCGTCAAAGGCAAGCCCCTCTTTGCGCAGAGATTCTTTGGCCGTCTCCAGCTGTTCCAACGCTTTCTCCACTTCCCGCGCGGAAGAAATCATGGGGAACATCACGGAAACATTGCCGTAGGCGGAGGCGCGCAGCAAAGCGCGCAGCTGCGTCTGAAACAAACCGGGGCGGGACAAACACAAACGAATGGCGCGCAGACCCATAGCCGGGTTTTCTTCCGCCGGCAAATCAAAATATGGGGCGGTTTTGTCCGCGCCGATGTCCAGCGTGCGGAAAATAATTTTGCGGTCTCCGCACATTTCGGCCGCCCGGCGATAGATTGCCAGCTGTTCTTCTTCCGTCGGATAATCGGCCGCTTGCAAATAAAGAAATTCCGTCCGGAACAGCCCCACCCCCGCCGCGTCCTGCTCCAGCGCGTCCTGCAATTCTTCCAGATTGCCCACATTGGCGTAAAGTTTCACCGTACGGCCGTCTTTGGTACGGTCCGGAGTACCTTTTAAAGCCTGCAGCGCGGCATGATCTTTTTGTTGCTTTTGCAACCGCTTCTGCGCAGCGGCAAGTGTTTTTTCGTCCGGGTCCACCGTCAGTGTGCCGTTTTCCCCGTCCAGCACGGCCGTTTTTCCGTGCAAATCCGGCGTCAGCGCGCGGCCGAGCCCCACCACGGCGGGAACGCCTTTGGTGCGGGCCAAAATGGCCGTATGGGAACAGGAAGAACCTTTGGCGGTGGCGAATGCGAGCACTTTGTCGCGTTCAAACTGCATGCTTTGGCTGGGGGTTAAATCTTCGGCCACGATAATGGAAGGAACGCTGAGCCCGGGGGTTTCCCCCTCCGCCCCGCACAAAATGTCTATGACGCGCTGGGAGACGTCCAATACGTCGGCCGAACGCGCCTTCATGTATTCGTCGTCCATTTCCGCAAACGTCCGCGCAAAACGCGCGCCCGTTTTTTGCACGGCGCGCGCGGCGTTGTCACGCCCGCGCGTAATGAGCCCGTGGACGGAATCTATATAATCTTGATCGTCCAGCATCAGCTGGTGTATGTCAAAAATGGCGGCGCTTTCTTCCCCCGCCTGCGCCAGGGCCTGTTCATACAACGCTTTCAGCTGGGCCTGCGCACGGCCGCGCGCGATTTCAAAACGGGTCACTTCTCCGGCCGGGTCTTCCGTCTTTTCTTCCGACACCGTACACCGGCCCGGCGCATAAAAATACACCGGTCCGATAACCACTCCGCCAAAAACGCCCGCGCCGCGCAGTTCCCGCATAAATTACAGAGTTTCCTTCAGGCACGCTTCCAGCGCGGCCGCGGCTTGTTCTTCATCTTCTCCTTCGGCGCGAACCACGACGGGATCTCCCTCTTTGGCTCCCAAAGCCATCACGGAAAAAATACGCTTCAGGTCACCCGTTTTTTCTCCGAGAGACATCGTCAATTTGCTTTTAAATCCGTTGGCCTTTTTGACCAATACGCCCGCAGGACGCGCGTGAATTCCTTCTTTGTCGGTGATGACATACGTAAATTCTTTCATATACACAACTCCTTAATTATTGTTCGGAGGCGTCCAGCGGTTTTTTTAGCACCGCCAACAACGCCATTCCCGTAAAAGATCCCGCGGCCAATGCCGCCAAAAAGCCCCACGCGTGCGTCATAACGCCCGCCACAAAAATGCCTCCGTGCGGAGCCGGAGAACCGCAGCCCAGCCACATGCTCAGTGCGCCGGCCACCGCCGCGCCGACGGCGCATGCAGGAATAACGCGCAGCGGGTCCGCCGCCGCAAACGGAATGGCTCCCTCCGTAATAAACGAAAGACCCATAACGAAATTGCCCGCCGTGGTCTGCCGTTCCGCCTGTGTGTAGCGGTTCTTGAAAAACAGCGTACTCAGCGCAATCGCCAAAGGAGGCACCATGCCTCCGGCCATGACGGAAGCCATGATTTCATACTGCTGGCTGGCCAACGCGGCGGTGCCGAACACATAGGCGGTTTTGTTGATCGGCCCGCCGAAATCCACCGACATCATGCCGCCCAGCACAAATCCCAGCAGCACTTTGCTGCCCGTACTCATGCCGGCCAAAAATTCATTCATCCCCGTGTTCAGCCAAGCCATAGGCGGATTGACCACAAACACCATCAGCGCGCCAATGCCCAAAATGCCGAAGAACGGATAAATCAATACGGGTTTTATCCCTTCCAAAGACGCGGGCAGACGGGAGGCCGCTTTGCGCAGCGCCAACATCAAATATCCCGCCAAAAATCCGGCGGCCAACGCACCCAAAAAACCGGAAGGCTGCCACAGTTCTTGAGGCAAAGAAAGCGAAAAGCCCGTCTTGGCCAGCAAACCGCCCACCATGCCGGGCATCAAAGCCGGCCGGTCGGCAATGGCCGCGGCGATATATCCGGCCAAAATGGGGAACATCATGCCGAAGGCCAGTCCCCCCACCTGGTTTAAAAAGGAAGAGAGCGGATTGCCCGTTCCGAACTGCGGCGTACCCGCATGTGCCCCGTCAAACAGAAAAGACAGCGCAATCAAAATTCCGCCGCCGATGACAAACGGCAGCATGTGGGACACGCCGTTCATCAAATATTTATAAATTTTGCGCAAGGCGGAATCTTGCGGACCGCCTGCGAATTGGGCGGATTTGTCGGCCTCCGCCGCGTGATATACGGCCGCGTCGCCGCGCAGCGCCTGTTCCAACAATTCGGCGGGCCGGTGTATGCCGTCGGCCACTTTCACAAATAATACTTTTTTCCCGTCAAAACGCGCAGTTTCCACCGCTTTGTCCGCCGCCACAATGACGGCTTTGGCCTGGGCGATATCCTGCGCGGTCAGCGGATTTTTCACGCCGCCGGAGCCGTTGGTTTCCACTTTCAGCCGCACGCCGCTTTTTTGCGCGGCTTTGGTCAACGCTTCCGCGGCCATATACGTATGCGCAATGCCCGTGGGGCAGGCCGTCACGGCCAGCACGTCATAAGCCGCGGAGGTTTCTTCGGCGGGTTTTTCTTCCGGGAAAGCGGACGCTTCCGCGCGGTCTATCACTTTCAAAAAAGCCTCCGCGTCCTGAGCGGCCAGTAAATCTTTATGGAAATTTTCATCCATGAGCAGCGTGGACAGACGGCTGAGCAAATCCAAATGGGCATTTTCCCCTCCGGCGGGCGCGGCGATTAAAAAGAGTAAATCCACCGGAGCCCCGTCCAAAGAATCATATTCCACCCCGGCGGGCACCGTCATAGCGGCCAGCCCGGGCGCGGTGACGGCGGCGGTTTTAGCGTGCGGAATGGCGATTCCTTCCCCCACCCCCGTGCTACTCTGCGCTTCCCGCGCGAGCACCGCCTGCTCATACATCTGTGCGTCAGCCACATTGCCCGAAGCAGTCATCAGACGCACTAATTGGGACACCGCGTCTTGCTTGCCGGAAGCGGACGCTCCCAATAAAATGGATTGCTTGCCGAGTAAATCCGTTATTTTCATACGTTCTCCGTTTGGATTATAAAGAAAATTCTTCCGGCGCGGACAACAAAGCCCGCACATCCGCCCGCGTTGGCAGCCACTCCTGCATCACGCAGGCCCCGCCGCAAGCCAAAGCCAAATCCAACGCTTTACGCGGGTCGCGCGTTTTCAGCCAGCCGGCCAAAAATCCCGCCACCATGCTGTCCCCCGCGCCGACGGAATTGACGACGGGACCCGTCAGCCGGGCGGGGTCTCCGCGCAGTATGCGTCCTTCTTCCGTCAAAAGCAAGGCTCCTTGCGCACCCATAGACACCAACACGTTGCGCGCGCCCAGTTTTTGCGCCTCGCGCGCGTATTTTTCTATCTCTTCCTGCGTCTGAATATCGGCACCGAACAAATCCGCCAATTCTTCCGCGTTTGGCTTGATTAAAAACGGACGGAGGGAAAGCGCATTTTTCAATAAATCCCCCGTAGCGTCCACCACGCACAATACGCCGCGTTCTTTGAGCGAACGCAAAATCATCGCATAAGCGTCCGATGACAAACCCGCGCAAACCGCGCCGGCCAACACCAACACGTCGTCCTTGCCCAGCGCCGACAATTTGTTTAGCAATTCTGAAAAATATGCGGAAGAAACCGCCGGACCTCGGCCGTTGACGTCGCTTTCCTGTTCGGATTTTATTTTGACGTTGATGCGGCTTTGGCCTTCGGGCAGTGAAATGAAATCCAGGCGGGAAATTTCCCCGTCCAACATGCCGAGCATGGCTTTGCCCGTATATCCGGCGCAAAACCCCAGCGCCGTACACGGCAGACCAAGCCTCTCCAGCACGACGGCCACGTTGATGCCTTTTCCTCCGGGGAAAATGCTTTCGCGCACCGCGCGGCTGACGCCGCCCACATGCAGTTGGGGCACAAACATCACATAATCCAGCGAAGGGTTAAACGTAATGGTATAAATCATGATTTTACAATACGGGACCAGGAAAATTCCTTATATTAGGATTATATAAATTACTCCCCCAAAGCGCAAAAAATCTACAGGAAAAACTCCAGAGCAACCCAAGCAAAAAATCCTACCGCTTTTGCGTTTTATACGCGCGGGCGTCTTGAACAAATGCGTCAACAATGCGCTGGCTGAGTTCGTCTCCTTTCCAAGCGGACACCTCGGGATGAAATTGCACGGCAATAAAATTAGGATGCAGCGGGAACTCCACCGCTTCCACTACGCCGTCGGGAGAAAACGCAACGGCGCGCACGGCGGAAGTCTGCTCCAGCGACGAAACGGAAAGCCCCTGAAAATGACGGGAGTTGACATCCAGGGTCTCCGCTCCGGTTATGGCGGCCAAGCGGCTGTCTGAAAGTACGGAAACAGCATGAGCTTTCTGCACTGCGGGAACGGAACGGTGAGAATAGGAAGTGACTTCGGATAAATTCTCATGAAGCTTTACGCGCCCTTCACCCAAAAGCACCCCCATGGCCTGCATGCCCGCGCAAATACCCAGAAGAGGCATTTGGCGTTCGGCGGCGTATCGGACCAACGTCGCATACGCCTGATAACGCTTACCGGGAAGAGGATAGTCTTTGTTTTGGAGGCGGGCGTAAATTTCTTTCGGCCAGGCAAAATCACCCCCGCTCAGCAGTATGCCGTCCAAACCCCGGGCTTGCTCTGCCGGGCCGTCAAAAGAAATCACCCGGATTCGTGCGCCCGCTTTGGCCAAAGCATAAATATAGGGAAGGGGAATGGCGTAATCGGTTTCCTCCCGGTTAAACAACACACCCACCAGCGGGGCATCCTCCGAAGGCGCGTAATCGGGATACAGCTTTTTCAGGTCCCGTCCGGAAATTTTAAATGAAGGCGTTTTCCCTTCCCGGACCAGCTGATCGGCAATCCGGTCAGAAACGCGGAAATCGTCCGCATAGGAGCCCGGATAGGTGTGACGTTGCAAATAAACGGTTTTAGGTTCCGCGCTTTCGGCAAAAGAAACGCAGCCGGCCAACAATGCGGCGCAAAGCGCAAAAAGAAAAATTTTTTTGCATAACACTAGATGAAGCCGGACGTCCGGACGGATTTTCGTTAACCGCATACGTTCCCCCTTTTGTTTTATTTTAACATAGCCCGCCGGAAAGGCACAACAGGCCGCGGGCAAAATTAAAACGAACGTTTGAATTTCTCATATTGAATTTGATAAAATTTGACAGAGGAGATTCTGTCTCATGAAAGACACCCGCGAAAAACTTTTAAAAACCGCCGCACAACTGTTCGCCCGCGACGGCTATGCCGCCACCTCCGTGCGCGACATTGTCCGCCGCGCAGGAGTGAATATTGCCGCGGTGCATTATCATTTCGGAGACAAACGGGGCCTTTACTTGGCCGCTTTCCGATATTTAAGCGGAGAATGCGACAAACTGCTCTTCAGCCCCCGGCACGGCATCCGCATACCGCAAGACGTGGATTCGCTCAGCCGGGAAGAAGCGCTGGAACTGCTGCACAAACTGCTCTGCCGCATGCTGGATTTGGATTCCGAACGCAAAAACGCCCTGATCAGCCGTTTTTTTATGTTTGCGGAGCTGGACCCTTCGGGCAAACTGCCCCAAATTTTAATGCAGTCCGTTTCCTCCATAGACAATACGCTTTGCCGGCTGTTGGCCCGCGCCGCCGGAGTCAAACACCGCTCCGCGGAGCTGGCCATGTTGGCCAATGTGGTGTTTGGGCAGATTATTTTGACGGATTTCAAACGTTCCATTCTGCTGAGGGCTACGGGATGCAAAGAATACAACCCGCGCTTACATGCGCAGGTCAAAAAATTGGTTTGGCATAATACGTACGCCATTTTGAAATCATACGATAAAGGAATAAAAAAATCATGAGAAAGTGTTTGCTGTTGGCGGCCGCGTGCTGCTGCACTCTGTCCGCCTTTGCGCTGGACCCTTTGGGGGCCTACCGCACGCTTCCTCCCCAGGGATGCGTGGACAAAGACGTGACTTCCGACGAACTGTCCCTGGAGGACTTGATTCAAGTCGGCTTATGCACCAACCCGGCCTTGGCGGCCGAATATATGGGCGTCAAAGCGTCCGAAGCCGGCCTGGGCGCCGCACGCGCGGAATATCTGCCGTCCGTCACTTTGACGGGCAGAGGAAACATCGCCGGGGAAAAAGCCGAAGGACACGGCTACTCCCAAAGCGAGCCCTACTCCGGAAAAGCGGAAGCTTCCTGGCTGCTGTTTGATTTCGGCGGACGCGGCGCGCGCGTGGGCGGCACCCGCGCTTATCTGAACGCGGCCCGCTTTACCTATAACGCTTCCTTACAGGAGCTGGTCCTTTCCATTCAAACCGCCTATTTGCGCCTGTTGGCTGCGCAAGAATCGCTGACCAGCGCAAAAGCCAGTTTGGATTCTTATAAGCAGTCTTACACCGAAGCCCAGAAACGCTACAAACTGGGCATGGTGTCTTTGAGTGACAAACTCCAAGCGCAAACCCGCTACGAAGAAGCCTTGCTTTCCGTGGTACGCGCCGAAAACGCCGTCAAACAATACGGCGGCAATTTGGCCGTTTTGCTGAACCTGCGCCCGGACACGGACGTGAAACTGGCCAAACCCGTCTTTGACGAAAAATTCATCCAAATTGAAACCGACGACGTAAAAGAACTTATGAAAGAAGCCTTGGCCGTCCGTCCGGAAATTCAAGCGCAGCAAAGTTCTCAGGAAGCGCAAAAAGCCAATCTGCGCGTTGCGCGCACGCGGATGCTGCCGTCCCTCAGCGCGACGGCTTCCGCCTCCTATAACGACAACTGGAAATACAGCCGCCCCTATACTTCGGACAATTCCGCGGGGCTAATGCTGACCTGGCCGCTCTTCTCGGGTTTTTCCAACATGTACGCGGCGCAGCAGGCTTCTTACGCCTATCAACAGGCCCAAAACCAAACGCAGAATTTGACGCGCCAAGTGGAAAACGAAGTCTGGCACGCCTACCAAAATTACAAAACGGCCCTGCGCTCCTATGAAATCAGCCAAACAGTGCTGGCCAGCGCGCAGGAAAACCACCGCGTCGCTTTCCGCTATTATGAAGTGGGCAAAGGAGACATACTGAACCTTCTTTCCGCCGTGGCCCAGCTGGCCGACGCGCGGCAAAACAAAATTACGGCTTTTTATGATTTGCTGCTCAGCAAAGCCAATCTGTACAGAAGCATAGGGAAATAAAATTTATGAAAAAAAGAACCATTAAACGTTATGTAAAATACCTGCTCGTTTTGTTGGCGGGCGGACTGTTGGGCTTTGTCATCAAAGGGAAAATGACCGCCGCCGCGGGCATGCCTTTCGGCGCGGCCGGACAGGCCAGCGTCCTGGCACAAACCGTACACAAAGAACCGGTGGCGCTGGGAAGCACGTTTATCGCCAAAGTGGAAGCCATTAACGCTTCTGACGTCACCCCCCAAGTGTCAGGCTATATTGACCGCGTACTTTTTAAAGACGGCTCTTTTGTGCAGGAAGGGGACGTGCTCTTCGTCATAGACCAGAGCCGCTACAAAGCCGCCGTCACCTCGGCCGAAGCCGCGCTGGAAAAGGCCAAAGCTTCTTTAAAACAAATTGAAAGCGATTATAACCGCGAGCTGTCTTTGTACAATGAAAAACTACTTTCCAAAGCCGATCTGGAAGTGGCGGAAAGCAATCTGGCCAATGCGCAGGCCAACGTCAAATCCGCGCAAGCCAGTCTGGATTTGGCCAAACTGGATCTGGAATATACCGAAGTCCGCTCTCCCATCAGCGGCTATATCGGCAAAGCGTTGATGACCAAAGGGAACTATACTTCCGCCGCCGCGTCCAAACTGGCGCGCGTCATCCAAATGGACCCCATTCGCGTGGTGTTTTCCATTACGGACAAAGAACGTCTCAGCGGCATGGACCAACTGACCACCTCGGAGCCGGACATTCAAATTTCCTTGCCTAACGGCGAAAAAATTGATTTGCCCTCCGCTTCCGTTTTCTCGGACAATGAAATCAACGCAGACACCGCCACCATGGCCGTTTACGCGCAGGCCGCCAACCCCCAGCGCAAGTTGGTGCCGGGCAATTATGTGAATTTAACCGTCAGCACAGACAAATTCCGCCCCGTCATTCTCATTCCGCAAACTGCCGTGGCCCAAGACGCCGCCGGCCAGTATGTCATGACGGTCACGCCGGAAAACGTAGTCCTGCAAAAATACGTGACCACCGGCGCCATGGTGGGCAACAAATATATCGTGATTTCCGGTTTGGAAGAAGGAGACCGCATTATTCCCGTGGGTCACCAAAAATTGCAAAACGGCCAAAAAATAAACGTCAGCGAAAGCCAAACTTCCCCCCGCCCGGAGGCCGAAGAAGCTTCCGGCAAGCAGGACGGAACTGACGCGAAGGAGTAAGCAAGAGTTATGTTTTCAAAATTTTTCATTAAACGTCCGCGCTTTGCGCTGGTCATTTCTTTGGTGTTATGTCTGGCGGGCATAATTGCGCTTAAATCGCTGCCCATTGCGCTGTATCCCGAAATTACGCCGCCGGAAGTGTTGGTGCGCGCGGTATATCCGGGCGCCAGCGCCGAGGTCATCGCCAAAACGGTGGGCATCCCGCTGGAAGACAAAATCAACGGCGTGGAAGACATGCTTTACATGAGCTCCACCTCTTCCGACGGGTCGTATATGCTGACCGTCACGTTCAAAACCGGAACGGACCCGGATTTGGCGCAGGTAAAGGTGCAAAACCGCGTTTCCCAGGCCACGTCCCAACTGCCGGGAGACGTCACTCGGCAGGGGCTGAGCATTTTCCGCCGTTCCTCTAATATTCTGGGATTTGTTTCTTTTTTCTCTCCCAAGAAAACCATTTCGGACTTGGAACTGAGCGACTATCTCAACAACAACGTCCAAAAAAACCTCAGCCGTATTGACGGCGTAGGTGAGGCCATGGTGTTCGGCGCCAAAAAAAGCATGCGCGTTTGGCTGGATTCGGATAAAATGGCCGGATTGAACATCTCCATCGCCGATGTGAAAAATGCCGTGTCCAGTCAAAACTACCAGCCGTCTCTGGGCAAAATAGGCGCGCGGCCGCACGAAGGCCAAGTCATGACCGTCTATGCACTGCAAACCGACGGCCGCTTAAACAACGCCGAAGACTTCCAAAATATCATCGTCCGCACGGACGAACAGGGCGGAGTGGTGCGTTTGAAAGAAATCGCCAAAGTGGAAGAAGGACAGGAGACCTTCAGCTATGCGGCGGAATTTGACGCGGCGTCCTCCATTCCCATGATGCTCAACCTGGCTTCCGGCGCCAACGCCGTGGAAACCATGAAGCAAGTCAAAGCGGAACTCAAACGTCTGTCCCAGTTTTTCCCGGAAGACATGGATTATGAATTTTCCGTGGACACGACCGACTTCATCAACGCCTCCATCGCTGAAGTGGCCGAAACGCTGATTATTACGTTTTTGCTGGTGATTTTGGTATGCTACGTTTTCTTGCAGGACTGGCGCGCCACGCTGGTGCCTTCGGCCACGATTCCCGTCTCTCTGTTGGGCACCTTTGCCGTGATGATGGCTTTGGGATATTCCATTAACCTGTTTACCCTCTTTGCGCTGGTTTTGGCTATCGGCCTGGTGGTGGACGACGCCATTTGCGTGGTGGAACGCGTCGTTTATTTAATGAACGCCGAGCGCCAGTCGCCGGTGCAAGCCTCCATCCAAGCCATGGATGAATTGTCCGGTGCGTTGATAGCCACTACGTTGGTGCTGCTGGCTATTTTCGTGCCGATATGTTTCATGGGCGGCATTACGGGAGAAATTTACAAACAGTTCGCCGTCACTATTTGCGTGGCCGTTTGTTTCTCCACGCTCAACGCGCTGACGCTCTCCCCCGCCGTATGCGCCACCATGCTGCGCCCGCTGGAAGAAACCAAATTCTTCCCGCTGCGCTGGTTCAACTTCACCATACAGCGCGGTGCGAAAGGCTACCGCTCCGCCGTAAATAAAATCGCGCGGAAAATGGGAATTATCGCACTGTTGTTTGCGGGATTTCTGGCCTTGGATTTTGCCTTTTTGCACTTTTCCAGCACTTCGTTTATTCCTACGGAAGACCAAGGCGTCATCATGCTGGACATTCAGCTGCCGGAGGGGGCTTCCTTCTCCCGCACGGAAGAGGTGCTCAGACAAATTACGCCGCTTATCCGCCAAATGCCCGGCGTTAAACATTTAACCGCCGTAGTGGGCAACAGTATGATGGCCGGAAGCGGTGAAAACGTGGCTATGGGATTTATCGGTCTGCAGCCTTGGGACCAGCGCAAAGGAGCGGCTCTGCACCAAAGCAGCATCGTGCGCCAATTAACCGCCAAGCTTTCCGCCATTCCCCAAGCCACCATCCGCGTGTTTGAAATGCCGTCCATTCCGGGACTGGGCACCAGCGGGGGCTTGGATTTAAGATTGCAGGCGTTAAACGACTTTGACTACCAAAAATTGGCTTCCACCGCAGACGGAACGGCATACAAAATGATGACGGATCCGTCCATGCAGCTGGCCTATTCCACGTTCAAAGCCGACACGCCCAACATCTATTTGGATGTGGACCGCACCAAAGCCGAAGCGATGGGTGTGCCTGTTTCCAGCATCTTTTCCGTCTTGGAAAATTATCTGGGGTCCTCGTACGTAGGAGACGTCAACTTCGGAACGCAGGTCAACAAAGTCATCCTGCAGTCAGATTGGAAATACCGCTTAACGCCGGAAGACATCAACCGCATGTACGTGACCAGCGCCAAAGGAGATTTGGTGCCGCTGCGCGCACTGGTCAATCTGCGCTATGTGCTCTCTCCGAGGCAGATCACCCGCTACAACCAATATCCTTCCGCCAACATGAGCGCCCAGCCTTCCGTCAATTCCAGCACGGGGCAGGCCATGAACGCCACGGAAGAGATTTTAAAATCGCTCCCGGCCGACTATGCCTATGAATGGAGCGGCATGAGTTATCAGGAAAAGCAAAACCAAGGGCAAATCAATACGCTGATTTTATTGGCCGTCTTGTTTGCCTATTTATTCTTGGTGGCGCAATACGAAAGCTGGAGCATCCCCATGCCGGTGCTGATGTCCGTGGTGGCGGCGGTGGGAGGCGGCTTGTTCGGCTTGTGGATTACGGACTTGCCCATGAGCATTTATGCCCAGCTCGGTTTGGTGTTGCTGGTGGGTTTGGCCGCCAAAAACGCCATTTTGATTGTGGAATTTTCCAAAGACGAATACGCCCGCGGAGCCGACGCGCAGCAAGCCGCACTGGACGGCTTGACGCAGCGTTTCCGCCCGGTACTCATGACGGCGTTTACGTTTATTTTAGGTATGCTGCCCATGGTGGTGGCCACCGGAGCCGGAGCGGCCAGCCGCCGCGCGCTGGGCGTGCCCGTATTTTACGGCATGCTGATAGGCACCATGGTCGGTTTGTTCCTTATTCCGCTGTTCTACATACTGGTACAAAACGCAGTGGAAGCCTGGATGAAACGCAGAGGCAAAGACCCCCGCTCCACCCAAGCCTGACAATTCAAAACTCCCCGGCCGTTTGGCCGGGGAGTTTTTTGTTTTCAACAGATTCAATGCTTTTCCAAAAAACGGGACAGCTCTTTTTTTACTCTTTCCAAATCGCCGCACGTCAGCAAAGGGATGAGAGCCTGGATTTCTTCCGCACTGCGGTCCCACCATTTTAAACGCAGCAACAGTCCAGTCATTTCTTCGTCAAAACGTTTTTTGATGACTCGCACCGGATTTCCTACCGCTACGCAATAAGGAGGGATGTCTTTTCCCACCACGCTGCCGGCGCCAATAATGGCCCCGTCTCCTATTTTGACCCCAGGTAAAATCGTTGCATTCTGCCCTATCCATACGTCGTTGCCGACAATAGTGTCCCCTTTGTACGGCATGTTTTGCGCAGGAGGAGCCTTTTGGTTCCAACCTTCAAATATGTAAAAAGGGAAAGTGGAAACGGCGTTCATTTGATGATTGGCTCCGTTCATGACAAATTCCACCCCGGCCGCAATTTGGCAAAATTTGCCGATAATCAATTTATCCCCGCAAAAGTCATAATGATGCGTGACGTGTTGCTCAAAATCGCTGTCGCCGAAATACGTAAAATCGCCCACTTGGATATGGGGATTGGTAATGGTCGGTTTAACGTACGTGACCGTACGGCAGCCGGGAATGGGAAATACGGTATTGGGATCGGGAAGTTTCGGTGTTTTCATCTGTCACTCCTTCCGGATATAATAACAAAAAAGCCCCCGTTTCCGGGAGCTTGCTGTAAATGGCGGAGAGGGAGAGATTCGAACTCTCGATACGGTTTCCCGTATGCAGTCTTTCCAGGACTGTGCCTTAAACCGCTCGGCCACCTCTCCAAAAAGGGTTGAGCGGAAAGCTATGCAAAAATTATATCAAATTAAAAATGCTTTGAAAACAGCCGGGACGCTCAACGGCGCAGATTTTTCACCTGCATTCCCAGCAAACGGCCCAAAAGCATAAAAGGAAAAACGATAAATACCGTGACGACCGCCATCAGCAGAATCATGATAAAACTGAAAGCCAAAGCGCCAAAACCCGCAAATACCCCCGCGCGCGCCGAATCCTTTTCCAGAGGTTCTGTTTGCACGTCCGTCTCC
This sequence comes from uncultured Elusimicrobium sp., assembly GCA_946061795.1. Taxonomy (GTDB): domain Bacteria; phylum Elusimicrobiota; class Elusimicrobia; order Elusimicrobiales; family Elusimicrobiaceae; genus Avelusimicrobium. The sequence goes on along the minus strand of CAMGSK010000002.1, from coordinate 12,490 downwards.
ACGGGGCGGCCGTTTTCGTCCAGCACTTCCGCTTCAATAATTTCCGTTGTTTTTGCTTTCATATTCATATTATCGCTTAAAATCCGCCCAAACGTCCGCCAAAAAACAGATTAGAAAATTCTTCCGGCATTCCCGCCGAAAAACGCCAAAACCGAATCAAAACGAAACGGCTTGTTTATATATTTTCGCATAATTTGACGTATTTTGCCTAGAGTCCGCTTCAGGCTATACAGGCCTATGCCAAAAAACATAAAATTTATATATGAGAAAATTAATTTCCCTGTTCACAGAAAAACCCCAAATTTCCGCCGTCAGACTGACGGCTTTGCTCAGCGCCTGGTTTTTGTTGTTTTTAAACTGCAGCTTCTGGCGTTTCGTATGGACTCATACCGAAGTTTCCGGGTTTACGGACGTTCTGTTCCTTCTTTCCGTACCGCTGGTGTTGTTTACGCTGTTGTATCTCGCGTTCAGCTTACTGCTGCTCCCGTACGCAGGAAAACCGCTGGTCATCCTGTTGCTCGTCATCTCCGCCGCAACCAATTATCTGATGTTCCAATTCGGCACATTTATTGACGCGGACATGATTCGCAACACGTTTGAAACCCACCCGGGAGAAGTAAAAGATTTAATCACTCCTCTTTCCGTCTTGTGGCTGACGCTGGGCGGACTCCTGCCTGCCGTATGGCTAGCGCGCGTTAAAATCGTTTTCAAACCTTTCTGGAAGGAACTTTCGGCGCGTCTTGCGCGGTGCGGCGCTTTGTTGCTGTGCCTGCTGCTCTTCACTCCGTTCGTCTATAAGGAATATGCTTCTTTCGGCCGCAACAACAATCAGGTGCGCCGTCTGGTCAATCCGCACAATTACCTCTACGCCACATTCCGCTATTTCCAAATTGAACACCAAAAGAAACGTCCGTTTACCAAGCTGGACGAAACGGCCGCTCACGTGCCGTATCCGGACGAAGAGAAAACGGTGTTCGTGCTGGTGTTGGGCGAAACGTCCCGTGCGATGAATTTCTCGCTGAACGGATATGAACGCGAAACCAATCCGGAATTAAAAAAGCACGATATCGTCAACTTTCAACGCGTGCAATCCGCCGGCACGGCGACGGCGGTTTCCGTCCCGGCCATTTTCTCATTCACTTCCCGCAAAGATTTCAGCCCCACCGACGCCAAATACACAGAAAACCTGCTGGACCTTTTGCAGCAGACGGGCTATGAAATTCTCTGGAAAGAAAACGACAACGGCTGCAAAGGGGTCTGCCAGCGCGTCCCCAACGTGGAAATGGATTTAAAAGACAAACGTTTTTGTGACGGCACCTACTGCAAAGACGAAATCCTGCTGGAAGGACTGGAGGAATATCTTAAAAACCTCCGGGGGCACGCCTTCATCGTGCTGCACACCATCGGCAGTCACGGCCCCACATACTACCTCCGCTATCCGCCGGAATTTAAAAAATTTACCCCCACCTGCGATACGGAAGAAATACAAACCTGCACGCAAGAGCAAATCCGCAATACATACGACAACACCATTCTGTATGCGGACCACATCGCCGCAAGCGTGATAAACGTCCTCAAAAAATTCCCGGAATATGAAAGCGGCATGATGTACGTGTCCGACCACGGGGAATCCCTGGGGGAAAACGGCGTATATCTGCACGGGCTGCCCTATTCCATCGCTCCAAAGGAGCAAACCTCCGTTCCTATGGTAATTTGGATGAGCGACGTCATGAAAAAGGCGGACCACATAGATTATGAATGCCTGAAGAAAAAAGCGGCGGAAGGGTCTTTCTCCCACGACAACATCTCCCATTCGCTGCTTTCGCTGATGGAGGTGGACAGTACAGCGTATGACAAAAATCTGGACTTTTTTGAATCTTGCCGTAAGACTCCGCTCCCCCGCAAAAATTAAACTTCACGCCCCGGCGCCCAAAAGCCGGGGCGTTTTTTACCCGTCATAAATTGATAAAATATATACAGGTCACGCGTGAAGTCACACCACGCAAATTTAACAACCGAGGAAGAACTTATGTTGCCCAAAGCGTATGAACCGCAGGAAGTGGAAAACAAGCTGATTGAAAAATGGCAAAACGCCAAACTCTTTACCGCCAAAGTCGATAAAAACAAAAAACCTTTTGTCATCGTCATCCCGCCGCCCAACATCACGGGCGCTTTGCATATGGGACACGCCCTGAATGATACGCTGCAGGACAGCTTAATCCGCGCGCACCGCATGTTCGGCCAGGAAGCATACTGGGTGCCGGGCACGGATCACGGCGGCATCGCCACCCAAAACGTCATTGAAAAAAAACTGGCCAAAGAAGAACACAAATCCCGCCACGATTTAGGCCGCGAAAAATTCGTTGAAACCGTTTGGGATTGGTACAACGAATGCGGAAACGCCATTTTTAACCAATTCAAAAAAATGGGCTGGAGCTTGGACCTGTCCAAAGACAACATCCGTTTTACGATGGACGAAGCGCGCGCCAAATCCGTTTATGAATGCTTCAAACGCCTGTGGGAAAAAGGCTACATCTACCGCGGCAAACGCCTGATTAATTGGTGCGTACGCTGCTCCACCGCGCTGTCGGACATTGAAGTGGAACACGAACAGCACGCCGGAAAACTCTGGCACCTGCGCTACAAAGGCGAGGACGGAAGCGAAGGCGTAGTCATCGCCACCACCCGCCCCGAAACCATTTACGCCGACGCCGCTATCGCCGTCAACCCCAAAGACGAACGCTATAAAAATTTGGTGGGCAAAAAAGTCATCATCCCGCTGGCAAACCGCGCCATTCCCGTCATCGCCGACGAAGCGGTGGAAATGGAATTCGGCACCGGCGCGCTGAAGATCACTCCGGCGCACGACGCGACGGACTACGAAGTGGGCAAACGGCATAATTTAGAAATGATGACGGTTATCAGCGACAAAGGCAAAATGATCAACTGTCCCGAAAAGTACCTGGGCATGGACCGCGACCTCTGCCGCAAAGAAACCGTGGCGGACTTGGACGCGGCCGGTTTGCTCGTCAAAGAAGAAAAATACAACAACGCCGTTTCCGCCTGCTACCGCTGCCACAACGCCATTGAACCGTATCTGAGCGAACAATGGTTCGTGAAAATGGACAAACTGGCCGCGCCGGCCATTGCGGCCGCGGAATCGGGGGAACTCCAGTTCCACCCCGCCAGCTGGAAAGCGCCGTTTGTCAATTGGCTCAAAAACATTCAAGATTGGTGCATTTCCCGCCAGATTTGGTGGGGGCACCGCATTCCCGTGTGGTATTGCCGCCATTGCAGTGAAAAGGGCCTCACTTTTGCCACGGACAAACAGGGCCACCTGCAGCTGACCAAGGTTTCCTTTGAAGACGGAGCGGAACCGATCGTCTCTTACGGCCAGCCCGAAAAATGCCCCCACTGCGGCGGACATGACTTCGTCCAGGATCCCGACGTGCTGGATACGTGGTTTTCTTCGGCGCTGTGGCCGATGTCCGTTTTCGGCTGGCCGGACGAAACCGAAGAACTGAACTATTTTTACCCCACCACCTCTATGGTGACGGGCTATGAAATTCTGTACCTGTGGGTAGCCCGCATGGTGATGATGGGACTGGAATTTAAAGGAAAACTTCCCTTTAAAGACGTATTCTTAAACGGCATCGTGCGCGATAAACGCGGCAAGAAAATGTCCAAATCCTTGGGCAACGTCATTGATCCGTTGGACATGACGGCCAAATACGGCACGGACGCGGTGCGCTTTTCGCTGTTGATGCAGGCCGTTCCGGGCAAAGATATTCCGTACGCCGAAGAAAGTATCACGGGCGCGCGCAATTTCTGCAATAAAATTTACAACGCTTCCCGTTTCATTCTGATGAATATGGAAGGAATCCAGGGCCCGCTGGCCATGCCCACAGAAGCCAAAGAACTGGCCGACCAATGGATTTTGGACCGCTACGAAAACGCCGTAAAAACCGCACGCGAAGGCATTGAAAAATATAATCTCGCGCTGACGGCCAATACCCTCTATCATTTCTTGTGGGGCGATTTCTGCGACTGGTATATTGAACTGGCCAAACAACGCTTCCAAACGCAAGAAAAAGAATATGTCATGGCGTTATGCGTCAATATTCTTTACGGCACGCTCAAAGCCTTGCACCCGCTTATTCCGTTCATCACGGAAGAAATTGCGGCCAGTCTGCGTCCGTTCGTAGGAGAAAAAGAAGAGTTCCTGCTCCGGCAGTTGTACCCGGAGTTTGACGCTTCTCTGCTTAACGCGCAGGCCGTTAAAAAAATGGAAATCATCCAGGGCGTGACCAAAGAAATCCGCACCATCCGCGCCCAGTTTAACGTGCCGCCGGGGCTCAAAATCAACGCCGTGCTGTCCGCCGCGGACGAAGCGGATTTGGCCGTCGCCCAGGAGTACGCCGATTATATCCGCCTGATGGCCAAAGTGGAAAACCTGCAAATCGGCGTCAACGAAGCCAAACCCAAACAAACCGCCACCGCCACGTACGGCAACATTGCCGTCTATGTGCCGCTGACCGGGCTTATTGACTTTGATAAAGAGAAAAAACGCCTGGAAAAAGACATGGCCGCCGCGCAGGCCAACATCGCCTCGCGCCAGGCGCGTTTGTCCCAGGAGAACTTTATCAAAAACGCTCCGCAGGAACAGATAGAGAAAACCAAGGCCGAGCTGGCCGCCGCGCAAACCCAATACGAGCAAGCGCGCGCCGCTTTGGCGGATCTGGCGTAAAAAGTCTTTATCCGGCCGGCGTTAGCCGCCGGCCGTTTTTTTACTTAAGGATGTTTATGAACCAATATTACGCATTGTTGCTGTGTGTCCTTACGCCGCTTTGCGCGGCCGCGCAAACGGACTGGAAGGCCCTCACCCGTCACGACAAACAAGCCGTCAAAACGGCGCTGGTCCAGCGTCTTACCCGCTACGCCGGCCAAGAGACCCAATCCCCCAAAGGGAAAACGGCGTTTGCCAAATCTTTGGCCAAAGAACTCAAACGCATCGGCGCGCAAAACGTACGGACCGACAAGAACGGTCTGGTGACGGCAGAAATTGCGTCCTCTTCCTCCCAATCTTTTCCTTCCACCGCGCTGGTGGCGTATTTCGGCGCGCCGGCCGTTCCCTCCGCACTCAACGTCAAACCGCAAGTGCACGCAAAATACAAGGGTGGAGACGTGGCCGTCTCAAAAGACAAAAACCTCTATATCAGAGAACAAGAGAACACCCAGCTGCTGGAAGCCCGGGGACATGACTTGGTGACCGCTTCCGGCGGCACACTGCTGGGTGCGGACGGCAAGGCGGGGGTATCCGTTATTTTAATGCTGGCTGACATTTTGCTGGGGCACCCCGCCATTGCGCACGGTCCCGTCAAATTGGCGTTTTTACCCGCCTACGGGCCGGAGAACGCCGCCTATGCTCCCGCCGTCAAGGCTTTGGCGGCCGACCGCGCCTACGTGTTGGACGGCTCCAATTTAGGGGAAATTACGGATGAAAATTTTTCCGGCAAGGCCTTTTTCGCCGTATTTAACGGGAAAAGAGACGTTGATGAAGGGAACGCCATGTATTCCGACTTCTCCGACAATTTGCTCATGGCCTCAGATTTTCACGCCCTGCTCCCCCGCCACCGCCGGCCGGAAACCACGGCCCTGCGGCGCGGATTTATTTGGGTGAACGCATTGGAAACCCAAGGAAACCAAACCACAGTCAGCGGAGAAATACGCGCTTTTGACGAGGCGGAAATGGCGGAATTGACGGCCGTCGTGGAACAAGCGTTTCGGACCGTCAAAAACATCAACCCCAAAAATGCGGGCGCGGAGTTAACGTGGCGGGAACAATTTCAAAACTCCAAAAATGCCCTGCCGGCGGCTTTGCTCTCCTCCGCGGAGAAAGCGCTGCGCGCCGAAGACATCCAGCCTAAATTCGTTTTTAAACGCGGTGCCAACACCGCCGCCGCGCTGACGGCTTTGGGTCTGCCTTCTCTGGGAGTGTTCTCCGGAGCGTTTAATCCCGCCTCTGAAACGGAATATGCCGACGCGGACGTCATGGAAGCTTCCCTGCGCGCGCTGCTTACGGCATTGAGTACGCGCGCTGAATAAGCTTCTTCCGCTTGTTCCTTTTTCATCCCCGCCGCAAACCGGCGGGGTTTTTCATGTACACACACCGCAAATTTCCTCCAGTTTGCCCGATTCCCCTTATTTTTTACCGCTTTTTCGGGCTTCCCGCCGCTGCAGCCGGGCAGGTCCCAGGTTTTTGGTGGGTCTTTTGGCCCTTGTGAGGCAAAATACCATTGTTTATAATAATAAATACCCATTATCATGATGGATGAGACAGGGAGAAAAAATGAAAAAATTTTTTACATATTTTGTTTTGGCCGCCCTTTGCTGGACCGGGGCGGAAGCTTTCGCGGGAAGGGACGTCGCGGACGGATACCGGGCGGGCATGATACCCCGCTTTGTCCGATATGTACAAACAGACAGCATGAGCGACAATGACGCGGAATGGATGACCCCCGGACAGGCAAATATGTACAATATTCTGTTCCAAGAAATACGGGCTTTCGGCTTTCCCACGCACTTGTCGTCAGACGGCTACATTTACGTCAATATCCCCTCCAACCTTCCCGGCGGACGCCAAACCCCCGTACTGGGTATCAGCGCGCACTATGACACCACGCCCGAAATTAACGGGGTGGACATCAAACCGCAAGTCATTGCCCGCTACGACGGTAAGCCCATCCGCCTAAAAAACAACCATGTTCTCAGCACGGATACGGATCCGTACTTGCGCCGCATGGTGGGCAAAACCATCGTCACGTCAGACGGCACCACCAATTTGGGCGCGGACGACAAGGCCGGCGTCACCATTGTGGTCACTCTTTTGCAAACGCTGGCCGAAAATCCGTCCGTTTCTCACGGACCCGTTCAAATCGTGCTGACCCCCAATGAAGACGTGGGGCGCAGCGCAGAACGGCTGGATCTGAATTATTATCATCCGGATTTTGCATACGATTTTGACGGCGGAGTGGACGGAGAAACCATTATCGGCAATTTTTCCGCCGAACGCGTGGTCGTCACCGTTTACGGAGTAAACGGACATCAATCTTACGCCGCGGCCAACGGCTATCTCAACGCCGTCGCCCCGCTGGCCTATATCATAGAGCGGGTGGCTTTGAACGAAACCCTGCCCAACCGCAGCTCCGGCTCCCAAGGATACGTGGAGCCCAACCGCGTCACATACGACGCGGAAACCAATTCCTACAGCGCGGATTTCCGCTTCCGCTATTTCGACAAAGAAGACGGAGAAAAATACCATGAACGTCTGAAACGGGCCGTTCTGGACGCCAAAGACATCTATGGCGTCCGAATTGAAGTAAAAACGGAAAAACAATACGAAAACGTGGAATACGGCGTCAAACCTGAAGCGCTCACGCTGCTCAAAGCGGCCATGAAAGACGCCTCCGTCACGCCGCAGCTGAAAAAAGAACGCGCCGGCACTACGTCGGCCATGATTATGGCCAAACACGGCTTCGGCGGATATACGCTCTTTACGGGACAAAACAACCCGCACGCGTTTACGGAATGGCTCAGCGAAGAGGATATGTTCAACGCCTACCGGGTAGCGCTGAATCTGGTCAAACATGCGGCTCTTTTGGATACGCAAGCCGAAGAATCCCTATGAAAATTTTAATCGCAACCGGAAACAAACATAAATTCAAAGAAATCGTTTCCATTCTTCCCCGCCAGACCAAAACGGGGGAAAAACTGGAATACGTCAGTTTAGACGACGTCGGCGGGCTGAAAATGCCGGAAGAAAACGGCTCTACCCTAACGGAAAACGCCGAAATTAAAGCCATTTACGCCGCCAAAGAAACCAACCTGCCAGCCATTTCCGACGACACGGGCCTGGAAGTGGAATTTCTAAACGGACGGCCCGGCGTTCATACCGCCCGCTACGCGGGCCCCCGCGCCGACGCCGACGACAACAACCGCAAATTGCTCGGTGAATTGGAAGGGCTGTTCTTGGGCAAGCGGGCCGCCTGCTTCCGCACAGTGGCGTGTTTGGCTACTCCCCAGGGGAAGGTGGTCAGCTTTGAAGGCCGTTTGGACGGATTTATCGGCTTTGGCTACCGCGGAGAGAACGGATTTGGCTATGATCCGTTGTTCATCGTGCAGGGAACCAATAAAACGCTGGCGGAAATGACGGAAACGCAAAAAAATGCCGTCAGTCACCGCGGCAAAGCTTTTGCCAAACTGTCGGAACATTTGGCTATTCTTAAGTAATTGTTTCTTTTCCCCGCTTAAACAGGCGGGGATCTTTTTGTCTGAAAAAACGTCTTGTTCTCCTCTTAATTTGATAAAATAAAGTATATGTGGAATATTCTTCGTTTTGACGAGTTGGATTCCACCAACGCTTACGCCAAACGCAACAGTTCTTTGTTAGCCGATCACACCGTTATCGTCGCGCAAACCCAAACAGCCGGACGCGGACGGCTGGACAGAAAATGGCTGTCCCAAAAGGGCGGACTGTATTTTTCCCTGCTGCTCAAACCAAGCAAGACCGACTTCCTGCCCAATTTGACCCAGCTGATGGCGCTGTCCGTCTGTCAAACGGCGCAAAATTTGGGTGCGAACGCGTGGCTGAAATGGCCCAACGACGTGCTGGCCGACGGGAAAAAACTTTGCGGCATTCTCAGCCAGGCCGTTACGGGAAAAGACGGATTTGAAGCGCTGGTGCTGGGCTGCGGCGTAAACGTACGCCAAGAAGATTTAAACGCCGCGGGGCAGCCGGCGGTTTCTTTGCATACGCTGGGCATAGAAACGAACGAAGAACGCGTTTTGCAAACATTGTTGGAAACATTTTCAGCAGGCTATGCAAACGTCCTGCAGCGCGGATTTGAAACCATACGCCCGGACTATTTGGCCCGTTTTCCGTATTTGGGCAAAGAAGTGCGCGTAAAAAACGGCGCAGAAGAAGTGCGGGGCACGGCGGAAACGATTTCTCCCGAAGGCAAACTCAAGCTGCACACGCCGCGGGGATTTATGGAAATATCAATAGGAGACATGATGGTATGAACGCAGAAAGTCTGATAATGCAAAGCGTCACAATCACCGTTATCGGCATGCTGATTGTTTTCGTATTTCTCATCATCTTGGTGTTGATTATGAAACTAATGAGCATGTTGGTAAAGGCCATGGAAAAATATTTCCCTCAGGCCGTGCCCCAAGCGGCGGCGGCAGGAGCGGACAACGCCTTGGTGGCTTTGGCCATTGCGGCGGCGAAAAGATTTCAAGGCAAATAATTTAATTTCCCGAGGAAAACAATGAAAAAAGTAAACTTTATGCTCACCGCGTTCCGCGACGGATTCCAGTCCGTTTACGGCGCGCGCGTACTAACCAAAGACTTTATGCCCGCCGTGGAAGCGGCCCGGCACGCCGGCATCCAGCATATGGAATTCGGCGGCGGCGCGCGTTTTCAGGCTTTGTTCTTCTATTGCAACGAAAACGCCTTTGACATGATGGACACCTTCCGCCAGACCGCCGGCCCGGACGCCAATTTGCAAACCTTGGCCCGCGGCGTAAACGTGGTCGGTTTGGAAAGCCAGTCTTCCGACGTCATCAAGGCCCACGCCCAACTGTTTAAAAAACACGGCACCACCACCATCCGCAACTTTGACGCGCTCAACGACGTAAACAACCTCATCTACTCCGGTAAATGCATTCACGAAGCAGGACTCAAACACGAAGTCTGCGTTTCCATGATGTCTTTGGCCCCGGAATGGGACTTGAGCGGCAAAATCCACACCGAAGTTTTCTACGAAAAAGTGCTCCGCTCCATTTTGGACTCCGGCGTGCCTTTTGATTCCGTCTGCTTCAAAGACGCTTCCGGCACCTCTACGCCGACCACCGTCGGCCGCACCATCGCCATGGCGCGCAAACTGCTGCCCGAAGGCACCAAAATCGTCTTCCACACGCACGAAACGGCGGGCAACTCCATCGCCTGCTGCTTGGCCGCCATTGAAAACGGCGCAGACTCTTTGGACCTGTCCATGCAGCCCACGTCCGGCGGCACCTGCCAGCCCGACATTTTGACGATGTGGCACGCCCTGCGCGGAAGCGAATATACGCTGGATATTGACCCCAAAAAGATTTTAGAAGCGGAAAACGTGTTCAAGGACTGCATGAAAGACTATTTCCTGCCGCCCGAGGCCACGAAAGTCAACCCGATTATTCCGTTCTCCCCCCTGCCCGGCGGCGCATTGACCGCCAACACGCAGATGATGCGCGACAACGGCACCTTTGACAAGTTCCCCGAAGTGGTCAAAGCCATGGGTGAATGCGTGAAACTGGGCGGCTTCGGCACGTCCGTCACGCCTGTCTCCCAGTTCTACTTCCAGCAGGCGTATGCCAACGTCATGTTCGGCCCCTGGAAGAAAATCACCGACGGGTACGGCAAAATGGTGCTCGGCTATTTCGGCAAAACGCCGGTGGAGCCGGATCCGAAAGTGGTCAAAATCGCCAGCGAACAGCTGGGCTTGGAACCCACGACCAAAACGCCGCTGGAAATCAACGACGCCAACCCGAAAAAAGGTCTCAAACCGGCCGAAGCCAAACTCAAAGAAGCGGGCCTGCCCGTCACGGAAGAAAATACGTTCATCGTGGCCACCTGCGGCGACAAAGGCATGCTCTTCCTGGAAGGCAAAGCCAAAGTAAACGGCGTGCGCAAAATCGCCCCGAAAACCGCCGGCGACGCCTGCAAAGTGACCGTGGAAGGCAAAGACTACAACGTATCCTTTGAAGGAGACAATGTGGCCGTGGTCAACGGCAAACGCTACACCATCGGCGTAGGCGCGGCTGACGCCAAAGCGACCGCCGCCAAACCCGCCGCGGCCGCTGGAGCGGGAACGACGCTCAATTCCCCGTTGCCGGGCGCGGTGCTGCGCTTGTCCGTCAAGGACGGAGACACGGTGGCCGAAGGCCAGGAAGTGTTGGTGCTGGAAGCCATGAAAATGGAAACTTCCGTCAGCGCTCCCGCCGCCGGAACGGTGCACTTTTTGGTCAAACAAGGCGACCAAGTGCAAACGGGTCATCCGTTGGCCGAGATTAAATAAGAGGCGCTCTCATGGATATTTTGCAAGCGTTAAACCAAATCTGGCAAACCACGGGGCTATATACCGTCTCGTGGCAGCAGCTGGTCATGATGGCCGTATGCTGCTTTCTGCTGTGGCTGGGCATTAAGAAACAGTTTGAACCGCTGCTCTTAATCCCCATCGCTTTCGGCGGTCTGTTGGCCAACATCCCCATGCCTCCGGGCGAAGCCATTGCCGGTCCCGCGGGATTTTTGGGCATCGTGTTCAACTTCGGCATCAACACCGGGCTGTTCCCGTTGTTCATCTTTATGGCCGTGGGCGCGATGACGGACTTTGGTCCGCTGATTGCCAACCCGAAAATGGCCTTGTTGGGCGGCGCGGCGCAGTTTGGTATTTTTGCCACGCTGATCGGCGCCATCGGCTTGAGCTATGTCTATATCGGCGACAAACAGCTCTTCGCCTTCGGACTTAAGGAAGCGGCCTCCATCGGCATCATCGGCGGTGCGGACGGCCCGACGTCTATTTACCTGACTTCGCGCCTGGCCCCGGATTTGTTGGGAGCCATCGCCGTCGCCGCGTATTCCTATATGGCACTGGTGCCTATCATCCAGCCGCCTATTATGAAACTGCTGACCACGGATGAAGAACGCAAAATCCGCATGACGCAGGCCCGCCCCGTTTCCAAACGCGAGAAAATTCTGTTCCCGCTGGCCATTCTGTTGCTGTGCGCCTTGCTGCTGCCCTCTGCCGCGCCGCTTATCGGCGCGCTGACGTTCGGCAACTTGGTGAAAGAATCCGGCGTGGCGGAACGCTTGTCCAAAACGCTGCAGAACGAGTTTTGCAACATCGTGACGATTTTGCTGGGCTTGTCCGTCGGTTCTAAACTGCAGGCGGATCATTTCCTGGTGACGGAAACGCTGGGCATTTTGGTGTTGGGCATTATCGCCTTCTCCATTGCCACGGCTTCCGGCGTTTTGCTCGCCAAGCTGATGAACTGCTTCAGCAAAACCAAAATCAACCCGCTTATCGGTTCCGCCGGCGTGTCGGCCGTGCCGATGGCCGCGCGCGTATCCAACAAAGTCGGTTTGGAATACGACAAAAACAACTACCTGTTGATGCACGCCATGGGCCCCAACGTGGCCGGCGTTATCGGCAGTGCGGTGGCGGCGGGCGTACTTTTGGCGCTGCTGGGAAAATAAGTTTTACTGCATACAAAATCCCCGCTCAAATGAACGGGGATTTTTATTTACAAAAAACGCCCGGAACGGAATTAATGTCCGGTCCGGGTGGATTTCATATTTCCAAAAGATTTACTCGTGTATTTTTACTCCGTTTTTGGGACACCACGGAGCCAGCGGACACCGGGAACAAAACGGCTTGCGCGCCGGGCATAT
>CAMGSK010000001.1 GCA_946061795.1 uncultured Elusimicrobium sp. | reverse complement strand
ATAGGCGCGCACGTTATTTTCCGGCCGAAGAGAAAACGCTGGCCGCTGCGGCTGCCGTTTGAAAACTTTTCTTTTCCCGCACCGGACGGCACGATGATAACGGGCGTGTATCTGCCGGCCAAAGGCGCAAATCCCACATTTTTGTTTTTCCACGGACGCGGAGGAAATGTATCGCATTTTGAAAAATTTGCGCTGGCGTACGCGCCGCTGGGCTACGGGGTGTTTATGGCCGATTACCGGGGCTTTGGACTGACGGCGGGCCGTCCCTCCCAAAAACATCTGTTTGAAGACGCACTCTGCGCCGCCCGCTTTCTGCTGAAGAATAAAAAGATACTCCCGCAAAATATAGTCATTTACGGACACTCTCTGGGAAACGCGGCCGCGCTGCACGCGGCGGCGGCCTTAGGGAAACTGCCGTGGAAAGCGGTCATTCTGCAAAGCCCTTTTCTGTCCACCCCCGATATGGCCGCCAGCTTTGTCACACACGTTTACACCCCCAAAAGTCCGCTCTTCCGCGTCTGCAAGGCCTTTGTGACGCCTTTTTTATGGTTTAACCGCTTTAAAAACGCGGCTGCGGCGGCGCGCTTAACTGCTCCCGCACTGGTTTGCATGAGCAAGGCGGACGCAACGATTCCGTGGCAAATGACGGCGCGGCTGGCGGATTTTATCCCGCACGCCAAACGTTTTTTGGCGGAAAAAGGCGGACATGACGAGTTTGACTGGGCGGCCAAAGCCGTGGACGGATTTTTAAACGGCCTGCATAAAAAAATCTAAGAATTTGACTCAAAAAAAAAAAACGGTAAGATAGTTTATCTTATTCTCCCAGGAGGCCCCACATGTACGCAGGTTTTTGGAAAAGAGCCGTCGCTTATATTATTGACACCGTGATATTCTATGGCAGCATTTATCTCGTCATCGCAATTTTTTCTTCGGCTGATGGCACAATAAACAACCATATTAAGTCGTTGCTGGGATGGTTTATCTTGCTGTTCATGTGGGTATATTTCGTCATGTCAGAGGCATCCAGCTGGCAGGCAACCCTCGGCAAACGGATCGTAGGCATTAAAGTGACGGATTTAAACGGCAACCGGATTTCTCTTTGGCGCTCTTTTATGCGCAACATTTCCTCGTTCTTGACCAAATATACGCTCTTTATAGGCTATTTAATGTGTTTCTGGACGAAGCGGAAACAATGTCTGCACGATAAAATTGCAAAATGTTTGGTGGTGGACAAAAACTATGTCCCAGAACAAACTCAAAACGCTCCGGCAAAAACTCCTTGGAAATCGATTGTGCTTTGCTTATGCTTGCTGGCTGCAATTATTGTGCTTCCCGCCTTTTTGCGCCAATACCAACAAGCGTCTGAAGTGGTTGCCGCCATACAACTGACGAAGCATTTGCAGCAAACGGCCGTTGCGCAGAGAAATCCCCAAAAGGCGCGTCAAACCAATGAATATACGGATTTTTATTGTATAAAGGGACCGCAGACCGTCAATCCACAAAACAAATATGCAAGCTGCGGGACAGAGAAAACATGGCTCCTTGCTCTTGGTCCCCGGGGGATTACCGCTTGGCGTACCAATTCGTTTAAATACCGTCTTACAGTTCCCTACAACAAAGGGATTCCTCAATGTGATACGGAAGAAGACAGGTCCCGTTTCTTTGTCTGTGAAAAATTGGCTTCAGAATGGAACAGCCAGCGCCAATAATCCGGCGCGCCAAATACACATAAATAAAAGTTTGGTATAATAAAAAAGCGTTCCTTAGCCCGCCGCTAGGCAAACGCAAATATGGAGAGGTGTGTGAGTGGTTGAAACAGCAGGTCTCGAAAACCTGTAAGCCGCAAGGCTTCGAGGGTTCAAATCCCTCCCTCTCCGTGGAAATTTAAAACCCCGCAAACGCGGGGTTTTTTAATTTCCGTGGAGAGTTGGAGCGGCATAAACTGCTTTATGCCGCGTAGGGATTTGAAAGGCGGAGCGATGTTTTTGTTTGAGGGGTGAGCCACACCGGCGAGCCCCGAGAAGCAAAAACCGCGAGCCCGGGCTGCAGGAAAATTCCGTCAGGAATTTTACCGAATGCCAAATCCCTCCCTCTCCGAGGAATTTAACACCCCGCGCATGCGGGGTTGTTTATTTTTCGTTTAATACACCACCGTGACGGGATACGTTCCCGCATAAGAACCCGCGGCGGCCGACGGAGGAACCGTCAGCGTACCGCCGACCGTAAATTTTTTTTCGTTGGAAGAGGTAATAGTACAGGACGCGCCGCATGAACTGGTCAGCGCGCTGACGCTGAGCGTGTTGCCCGCACCGTTTTGCAACGTGACCGAGGCCGGCAGCGTCACACTGAACGAACTTTGATTCAAACCGTTCACCGTAAAAGAATCCGCCGTCACCGCACCGGGGCCGCACACTAAATTTTGCGAGGACGCCGTCCCGTCCGGCGCCACCGTCAGCGTTTGGGAAGCAGACACGTTTTGACACAAAGTGCCGAAGTTCAAGGCCGCTTGCGAATCATGATTCAGCGTCAAGACGCTTCCTCCGATACGCACCTTAAACTTCACATCCACCGGTCCGGCCGGGTCCAAATCCACCACCGTGCCATATCGCAGCGCGCCGGAAGCCACACCCGAAATGACGCAGTTGGAACCGACTACGGAATTTAAAGTCAGCTTGCCTCCGGCGTTTGCCTGTACGGTGGACCCCAAAATATTCAGTGTCACATTCAGTAAGCCTCCGTTAATTTCCAGTCCGGACAGCGTTGCCTGACCACAGCCGGAAGTATTGGCTGAATATGTAGTGGACGTATTGGTCACGCGCAGCACCAGCACCAGTTCCGTAATCAGCGTTTTGGTAAAAACGGCCGTCCCCGCCGCGCCGCCGGACTGGCTGACGATACCGCCGGAACCGGACAGGGAAACCGCGCCGTTTCCCGTCACATATATGGTTTTGGTTCCCGCCCCGGAAAGAGAAAACAGCACCGTCCCGAAATCAATTTCCGGCACTTGGGTCACCGTCAGTGCGCGCAGCGGAGCGGCCAAAGTCAAAAACAAACAAAGCAAAATCGTTCGCATAAGCTAAAGCGGGGCGCGCACAAAACGCGCCCCGTATTTTTTAATACGTAATCGTCACGGAATAAGTCCCCGTATACGTACCCGGCGTTTGCGCGGCCGCCACGTTCAGCGTACCGCCCACTCCCACGGACGTGCCCGCCGTACTGGCCGTGCAGGTTGACGTCGCCCCCGTACCGCAGAAGCTGGTCAGCGCATTGACGGTCATATTGTTGCCGGAACCGTCGGTCACCGTAATGCTGGCGGGCAAATTAACGGTAAAACTCACCCCGTTTTGCCCTGTCACGGTAAACTGGTCCGCCGTGGTAGGCCCTTCCTGATACGTCACCCCCGTATTGGTGGAAGAGCCGTCCTTGGCCGCCACCGTCACACTGCCCGCCGACGTATTGACGACGCGGCCAAAATTTAATGCCGCATTGTTGACGTGCGCAAGCGTCATCGGAGCGATAATTACGACCTTGGCGCTGCCCGTCGCCGGGCCCGCCGTAGCAGCAAACAACGCGCCGCTTAATCCCGCCACGGCCAGCAAGGCCGCCGCGATGTATTTTACTTGTTTCATACCCCCTCCTTATTTTTCTCCGCTTCTTGCCGTAAGCTTGGGAAGCGATGGTCTGTCTGTATTTCTTCCCGGGACGGCGCATCACGCCGTTCCAGAACAAAATCAAATGTCAGCAGCTCTTCGTTTTTCTTCACGGAAAAAGCAACCGGAGCGGATGCGGCAAACCCCAATTCTTCCAATTGGGCGGCGTCCGTTTCCAGTACATAGTCCCCCGCCGGCAGTCTCTCAAACAAATAATTACCGTCAAACTCGCTCACCCGCCGCGCCGCAACGCGTCCCGTTTTTGCGTCCGTCAATTTCAAAATAATTCCGCTCCGCTCCAAAGCTTCTGCGCCGGGAACCCAAGAGAATACCCGTCCCTGCACGTCTCCTGTCCCGATAACGGGACAAGGCAAAGTCAGCACCTGCCCGGGACGCACGCGCACACGGCGCCGGGGCGCCGCGGAAACATAAGATGCGCTTTCGGACGCGGCGTTCAAATCAATATCCAACATATAGGATTCATAGGCCTTCAGACCGCTGAATAAAGTGTCCCCTTCCCGGCCTTCGCGCAAAGAAAAATCTCCCGAAGGACGCGGAGAAAGGACGGCAGAGGCTCCGGGAACGCTTTTTTCGCCGGGATCTCTGCGTCCGTTGGCGTTTTCATCCAAAAAAACGTCGGTTTTCACCGCGCCGGTGCCGTACAATTTATCCGGCCCCGCCCAAACGCGCTTTCCGTCCAGCAGCAAAGATAAATTCAGCCCTATGTAGCCGTAGCAGCTGTGGTCGTCCCCCACGCCGAAATCCGCCGTCCAGTAGCCCCAGCGGGTTTTCCAGCTTAAACTGGCCGAAAGACGGTTGACGTAATCGGAATTTAAATCGCTTTGCACAAAACGGGTGTACTTCAATCCGCCGGTCAGCCGGGGAAGGAAATCTTTATAAACGCTCAGTCCCGCGCTGTAAAGGTGTCCGTATAAAAAATCATACGCCGCTTCGGCTCTCAGAGAATAATCCGCCCCCATCCGGTTTATATCCGCAGACAACAAATCCGCCTTTCCGTCCACTCCGTACAAACGGCGGTATGACAGCCCGGCATACATTCCGCGCCAAGAATTCTGATAAAGGGACAGGTTATGCTCCGTCTGATGTTTGCTCTCGGATGTGGAAAAACGCCGAAAAGAATAAGAAAACGGAAAACTCCAGCCGCCGGGCAGTGCCAGAGATTTGTTTATGCGCGCGGTAAATTCATTGCGCAGCGTCGTAAAATTATACACGTTGCGCTGAGTGACCGTTCCGTCATAATACACGTTATTGACCGCCACGTCCCACCCGTACAGGTCCGTTTGTGCGCCGCCCTCCACGGAAAATGCCCCTTCTTCCGGGTCATACACGGTTTCCGCGTTCAAATAAGTACCCGCCGCCAAAGCCGCCAACGAAGCGGAAAAAAACCATTTGTCTTTTCGTTCAAATCCCCCTTGCGCGGCACGCTCTACGGAATCGTACATGACGTTCGTCCCGGCGCTGAGCCAGTCTGCCAAGCCGTACGTCAGGCCCAGCAAGCCGTTGTAGCCCTGGGAGTAAGAAGGGATATCTTTGCGGGTTTCTATTACATTTTTATTTTTTTCCAAAAAATTAAATTTTACGTCCCATGTTCCTTTATCCACCACATTACCGGTATAGTAATAGACCCGTTCCTCACTGCGCACCTGCCCCTGCGGGCCGTAATAAACCAGACGGAACACGTTGCGCCCTAGTAAAAAAGGAACGTCGCGAAATTCCAAAAATCCGTCCTCTCCCGCCCGTCGGTATCCCATCAGCTCTCCGTTGCGGTAGAGTTCCGCTTCCCACCCCAGTGGCAGCGGCTCGCGCAAGCTGAAGGTTTTATCGGAGGGAGCATCTTCGGCAAACGAAGAAAATTTTACCCCGCGCCCGCTCTGTGCGTAATTAACGGCGGAATTGGAAAAAGAATACACGTCACCTATTTCTATCTTTTTAAACAGACCCAACATTTTTCCGTCCGGTTCATAACGGGAGGTCTTAACGGACACCGACGCAGGAGAACGCCCGTCCATATCATAGACATATACCTCGCTGTCCGTCGGGCCCGTGGGACCAAAAGCGTGCACGCTGTATCCCAAAAAAGAAGAGGAAGAGCCGGAAGGTTCTTTGTCAAAATTATAACGGGCGGAAACATCCACAAAAGGCGCACGCCAAGAATCCGTCTCTTCCGTCAAAGCAACGACTTCATCATCCGGCTCAGAGAACAGCAATGCGGCACGGCGGACCGAAGCGTCCGCCGCCAGCTCATCGGGCAGCGAACGCGTCCGGCTGCTCACACGAACGGACTGACGCGTAAAATCCGGTTTCATTTCCACCCCCAACAGCTCTTCCAAAGCATGCGCGCTGAGATACCACTCCCCGTCCGCCTTGGCAAAATCCCGCCCGCTTACATTCGCTTCGTCCTCCCCCTTCCGCGCCTTGGAGGCTTCAGGAAGAACCTCAACGCGTTCCCCCGATGAAGTCTCTCCGTACAGCCGCCCGCCGTTCCACACGAAAGGGAGATTCAGTTCATCGGTTAACAAAGAAAACGGCGCGAACAATGTTTCGTTTTGGTACAGAAACAACACACCCTCCGAAACGGTTTTTCCATCTACCTCCGCCGAAGCTACAAAAAAGCTGTCCGCCTCCTGCGCTTGCGCCCGAACAGGACAACAAAAGCAAAAGCACGCCAAAACAAATAAAAACGTGAGGCGGCGCATAAAGATCCCTACGGGATATATTCCAACCGCTCCCGCGCAAGGGAACAGTCCGCGCCGTCCGCTTCAGACACGGGCGTCAAACAGAACGTCAGCGTTTTGCCGCGCAATTCATCAGACGAAACGGCCTTCCCGGAGCGGGCGGGATAGAGCAATACGTCCGCATATTCGTTATGCGCCAATACGTAGCGCCCCTTGCTCACGGCCAGCAGTTCGTCTCCTGCCCAAACGCTGACATCCGCCCGAACGGAAGACTCCGGTTGTTTTTTATCTCCGTCCGTCCGGCGCAGACGTACCTTCAGCAAAGCGCTTCCGTCCTCCCCGGAGGAAAGACGCGCCTGTTCCAGTTTCGGCGCGGAGTGAAAATTTTCTCCTTTGCGCACAATGACGGGTACGGCAAAAGACGGAATGGGAATAATTTCCACGGATACGCCGTCTTTCTTTTCCAGATCGCGGACCGTCAGCGGCTTGGGGGCAATAATTTTGGTAAATACGGCATACGCGACGTATTCTCCGTCCATCGCTTCTTTTGGCACGCGCGCCAGAAATTTTACGTTCTGGCTGCGGCGCGGACCCAAAGTGACGGAACGCGGGCTATAACGCAAAAAACCCGACGCGTCATCCAAAGCCGGGCCGGAAACCTCCTCGTATCCGCCGCCCGGTTTTTGACGCATGTATTTTACGCTCACACGGTAAGAAGCCGTTTCTTCAGCGGACGGATTAACCAGCATCACTTCCCGGACTTTGTTCTTGGCGTCAAATTCCAAATACTTCGGATAAATCATCACGCCGCCGCCCCAAAGCCGGCAGACCGGAAGGCCGGCGATACACGCCGTCAAAACGGCGCACCAAAGATTCTTTTTCATTTTTCCCCCTTGGCGCGCCCCCGCGCGCCTTACACACAATTTAGCAACTGTGGCGCAATTGCCCCAGCCCGTTTTTTAATTAGAATGTACCAGACAAAAAACAAACACCCCGCCAACAAGTGGGGTGTTTGTTTTTTAGGTCTTCCTCTTTTAAAAAGAATATCTTAAGCCTAAAGAACCTTGCTCGGCATCCAAGAACGCATCAAACCAAACGCAAAAACCCGCCTTCCGGCGGGTTTTTGGTCTTCGTTAAAAAAAGAATACGTCTCAGTCTTCCGGATGAAATGCCGTTTCGGGCGCGGCGGCCGCTTTGGCCACCTCTTTGGAAATTTCTTCCGATAAAGCCCGCGCTTCCGCTCCAGCCGCCCCTTGGGCTCTGGCCGCCGCCTGCGCCGCCGAGGCAGCCGTCAAATCCGCCTCCGCTTTAGCTCTCGCCGCGGCTTCCGCGGCCGTTTTGGCTTTCAGTGCCGCGTCTGCAGCCGCAGCCGCCGTCACGTCAGCCGCCGCTTTGGATTTTGCCGCCGCCTGTGCCGCCGCCTTGGCCTTGAGGTCTGCCGCCAGCGCGGCGTCCGTGGCGGTCTTGGCTTTGGCCGCCGCTTGCGCAGCCGCCGCAGAGGCAACGTCCGCGGCCGCTTGAGCCTTTACGGCTGTATCAGAAGCCGCAGAGGAAGCTTCTTTGGACACAGCTTGGGCTTTGGAAGCGGCGTCTTGGGCCGTTTGCACCAAGGCGTCTATTTCGGAGCGGGAAGCAGCACCCGTGCGGGAAGCCAAACGCAAAGCCGCTTTAACCGTCGCCTGCGCTTTAGCGGCGGATTCCGCGGAGGATTTCGCCACTCCGTCCGCAGCCGCTTTGGCTTTTACAGCCGCTTCGGAAGAAGATTTCGCTTTTGCAGCGGCGTCCGTCGCCGCGGTTAAAGCCGCCTTGGCTTTCAATGCGGCGTCCGCGGCTGCCGCCGCCGTCAAATCCGCTTGAACTTTGGACTGAGCCGCCGCCTGCGCCGCCGCTTTCGCTTTGGCCGAAGCATTGGCCGCCGACAAGGCCGCCGCATCCGCGGCCGCCTTGCTTAACGCGGCAGTTTCCGCCGCCGTTTTTGCTTTAGCGCTGCAAGAAGCCGCCGCTTTGGCGGAAATATCCACGGCTTTTTTGGCCGACACGTTGGCCGCCGCTTGGGATTTGACCATCGCCCGGCTCTTGCGGATTTCAAAATCTATGTCCATGTCCTCGGCCAGCACGGCACCGCTCCAGGACAGAACAAACAATGCCAGAAACACCTTCAAAATAATTTTCATACACGCTCCTTTTTTTAAGAAGTGTTCGGAAAAAAGGCCCTATTTCCGGCCGTTTTTACCTCACATAAAAACAGTATAACCGAAAATCCCGTTTTCAACAAGTCCTCTTTTAACGCTTAGGGATCCTTCCTAACTATACACCAAAAACCCGCCTTCCGGCGGGTTTTCAATCAGCGGTTGAAGAGCAACAAAAGAAGCAGTCCCAAAAACACGCCGCACAAAAGCAGTTTGGTCAGGCCCAGATGTTTTTTGAGCCAATTGTTAAATACGGAAGATTCTTTTCCGCACAAAGCCAGTACGAACACCAGCACCAGCGGCACAATAAACATCAAGTTATAAAGCAGCAAATATTCCGCGGCACGGAAGAAATGGCGGTTGGCTTCTTTTAAGATCACCATAATCGTGGGCAAATACACCTGTCCGGTGCACACCGCCTCCACCGCAGACACCACAAACCCCACTGCGCACGCGGCCAACAGCAGCCGCCAGGCGGAGCTTTTTTTGTCACGCAGGAAAAAACGCATGACTTTATGGATGTATTCTTTATAGCTTTTGGGCAGCTGCAAAATCAGCTTGTCTGATTTTTTCGTACGCGTATAGATAATGAAATCATACAAACTCAGCGCGAAGAAAAGCGCGCACAAACCGATAGTGGCCCACTGTATGGCGGCCGTCACCAGCGCAAAGCCTTTCATGGCGTAAAGGAAGCGAAACGCTCCCAGCCCCAGCAAAACATACGCCGCAAAAACGGAAGCGCAATAAGCCGAACCCACCAAAATAATTTCTTTGCGGTTGTATTTATATACGGACAAGAAGGAAATAAAAAATACGATCACCGCAAACGCGCACGGATTAATACCGTCCGCCAGCCCCGCGCCCATAATGGCCCAAAACGTGATATTGTTAAACATTTGTTCATGCTGTTCCAACGCGGAATTTTCCGCAGAGGACGGCGCGGGAACTGCGGAATCCGCCGCCGCATGTGCGGGAATAGAAGTTTCGGGCCAAACCGCAGACACGGCAGGAGCGGGCGCGGCAACGGCTTCCTGCGCGGACAGCACTTCGGCCAGCACGTCATCGGCCGTATTAATGGAACGCGGATACCCCATCAAAACCCTCTCCCCGATGACCATGGCGGGAATCCCGCGGGCCTTCACGCCGCAGGCCTGCATGGTTTGGGAAAACAAAATATTGTTGGCGTCTTTCGTCACATCATAATGGACCAAACGAATTTGCCCTTTGTGGCGCGCGGCAAATTGCTCGGCAAAGCCGTCGCTCTGCAAGTGGCGGCAATGCGGGCAATACGGCGAAGTGAACAGTTTTACTTCTACGGGTTCGGCTCCGCAGAGAAGAGGAACCGCCAGCGCCGCCGCCAAAAACAGCGGGATAAACCATAATTTTCGTCTCATTTCAGTCTCCTAACACAGCGTCTTGCATAACGCGATAGATTGTAATTTGGGTTTGTACTTCAAATTGCACTGGTGCAGTTTTTTCTGCTCGCCGGCGGAACACACATTGCCCGTCAGCGTTTTTAATTCGTTGCGCAAATGGGACACGGTTTGGAGGTCATAACCGTTCCAATGTTGGCGGCAGGGGCAGTTTTCCTCCCCCCCGGCCAAAGCCTGGGCCAATAAAAAGCGGCTTTGCAGTTCCGCACAGTCGGACTCGCTTAATTCCGCCGCACGGCCCAACGTCCCAAACGGCGCGCGGGAAAAAACCAAAACGCCCAACGCCAGCACAAACGCCGCGCACGCGGCGTACACCGCGGCGCGTTTGCGGCCGCGCGGCTCCCGCGCCGCAGACGCCACTCTGTTCCAGACGCGCCGCTGCGCCGCCTCCTGCGGGTCAAAATCCAGTCCGCTCACCCGGGACTGCCAATCCTGTTTCATAAATCCTCCATATCTTTGCGCATTTTACGCACCGCGCGGTACAACAGGGTCCCCACGTTGCTTTCGCTCAGCCCCGTCACCTGCGCGATTTGCCGGTTGTTCAAACCCGAATAAAATTTCAGCGCCGCCAAATCCCGCTCGCGGGAAGAAAGCTTTTGTACGGATAATAACAGACGGTGTTTTAACTCTTCCGCTTCCGCCGTTTGGGAAGGCCCCGGCTCTTTAAGCGGCAAAACTTCGTCCGTCTGCGTCAGGGAAAAGAAACCTTTCAGCCGGCTCCAGCGCCAATACATATTGACTTCGTTGCGCGCCACGGCGAAAATCCATTGGGAAAATTCTCCTTTTTCCGGGTCAAAAAGATCTCTTTTTTCATACGCTTTGCGCCAAGCGCACGCGCATATGTCTTCCGCTTCCGCCGCGTTTCTCACCCGCAACAAAACATAAGCATACACGCGTTTGAATAAAGCGTTATACAAAGATTCAAAAGACTCCATACACTAAAACTATGCTCCCGCGGAAAAAGTATCACATATTATCTTAGCGTTTTTTGGGGCGGGACGGAAAGAAGAACAAATTTGATAAAATAAAATTATGTCCAAACTGAAAACTATTTTCTTCGGCACGCCCGACGTGTCCGTGCCGTTTCTGGAGCTGGTACACGAAATGACCGACGTGCAATTGGTGGTCACGCAGGCCGATAAACCGCGCGGACGCGGGATGAAAATTGTTCCCTGCCCCGTCAAAGCGCGCGCGCTGGAGCTGGGGCTGCCCGTACGCTCTCCGGACAAACTCAAAGACATTTACGAGGAAGTCAAAAATATTCCGTTTGATGTGGGCGTGGCGGTGGCTTTCGGCAAAATTTTCCGCCCGGATTTTCTTGCATTGCCCAAACTGGGCATTTTGAACGTACATTTTTCTCTTTTGCCTCTTCTGCGCGGAGCGGCCCCGGTGCAACACAGCCTGTTTCTCAATTTTAAGAAAACGGGCGTCAGCGTGTTTTGGATAAGGCCGGGATTGGACGACGGCCCGCTGTTTTTACAAAAAGAAATTTCTATAGAGGAACAGGATGACGCACAATCCTTGTTCGGAAAACTAATCCCACTCGGATGCGACGCGCTGAAAGAAACGCTGGAACAAACCGCCAAAGGCAATTTAATACAGACCCCTCAAGCGGGAGAGCCCTCTCTGGCTCCCATGATTACCAAAGAATACGCCTTGCTGAATTTTACCACTATGACCGCCGAAGAAATACATCACCGGGTACGGGGATTGGCCTGCGGTCCAAAAGCCAGGGTCACCGTGCATGTAAACGGAAAAGAAGAACCCCTCCAAATTTTACGCACCCGTTTGGCGGAAACAACGGCAAAGACGGGCGCGCCGGGGACCATACTCTGCGTTGAAAGCTCTTTGGGAATTTTAGTAGAATGTAAGGAAGGAAGCCTCTGGATTACCCAGGTGCACCCCGCCGGGAAAAAGCCCATGTCCGCAGCGGCCTACGCCAACGGAAGAGGACTAAAGCCTAAAGACGGGGCGTTTATTTGTCATGACTAAAAACACAGAGCAAAGCTTTGAAGAATTTATCGGCAAAGCGAAAAAGTCTTCCCGCGTCAAATGGACGGCGGCGGGAGTGGTGTGCGTCTTTTTCGCCGCGCTTATTTTTGTCTCCATAGACTGGGTGCTGGGCGCCTTGGTGCATACGCGCCAAGAAGTTCAGGTACCGGATCTTTCCGGCAAACCCGTCACCGCTGCGCTGGGTGCGCTGGCGGGCGTTAATTTGGCGCTCAAACAAGCCGGCGTGGAATTTGCAGAAGGCGTTCCCCCCGGCTCCGTATTGCGCCAAATTCCTTCCGCAGGCAGCACCGTGCGCGAAGGACGCGTTATCCGCGTATGGATCTCCCAGGGCGACGAAATGGTGTTCGTCCCCGCCGTGGAAGGCTTGGATTTGCGCGCCGCGCAGCTGGCCATACGCCAAGCGGGTTTGCAAGTGGAAAAAGTAGAGAACGCCTATTCTTTGACCACGGAAAAAGGCCAAATCATCACGCAGAAACCCAAAGCCGATAGTATGCTCACCCGCGGAGACAAAGTCGTCCTCACCCTCTCTTTAGGCCAGCCGCCGGCAAGCGTTATTCTGGTCCCGGATTTCCTTAATAAAAAACTGGCGGAAGCCACCTTATGGGCCAGCCAACAAAGCATGAATTTAACCGTAAAGGAAGACCCGAAATCTCCTTTCCCCTACGGTGTCATCGCCGCGCAAAATCCGTCGGCGGACAGCCAGCTGGCGCCTGGAGCCGCACTGGAAGTGACGGTCAGCCGCCGCCCCGCTTCGGACGATGAAAAAACATACCATTTGCATTACGAATTGCCGCAAGGAAAAAAGGCGATGCGCATCCGCGTCATAATGGAAGACGACAACGGAGAACGTGAAGTCATCAACGAAATCAAACAGCCCGGAACGAAAATTGATTTGGAAATTCCTTACAACGGCAAAGCCGTCTTCCGCATTATGTCGGACGGCATTTTGGTGCGCGAACGGGAAATACAATGACTTCCACAAACGCCCCCGCAAATGCTAAAATAATAGTGGCTCCTTCCATCTTGTCGGCCGATTTGTGGCGTTTGGGCGAGCAAGTGCAAGAGGCCGAATGCGCGGGAGCGGATTGGATTCATGTGGACGTGATGGACGGGCATTTCGTGCCGAATTTAAGTTTTGGTCCGTCCGTCGTAAAATGTTTGAGACCGCACGTTCAAATTCCGCTGGACGTGCATTTGATGGTGCGCAAACCGACGGATTTTATAGAAGCGTTCGCCAAAGCGGGCGCGGATTATCTGACGGTGCACATTGAAGCGGAAGACGACATAAAAAAAGCTCTTTTAACCATTAAAAACGCCGGCGTAAAAACAGGTTTGTCCATTAAACCGGATACAGACCCGGCGCGCATAAAACCGTTTTTGGATTTATTGGATTTGGTGTTGGTCATGACCGTACAGCCCGGTTTCGGCGGACAAGGTTTTCTGCCGCACAGCCCGGCCCAAATCCGTGCCGTACGCGGACTGATTGACGCAAGCGGCAAAGCCGTCCGGCTGGAAGTGGACGGCGGCATCAACGCCCAAACCGCGCGGGAAGCCGCGCTGGCGGGCGCCGACGCGTTTGTGGCAGGAAGCGCCATATTCGCCGCACCGAACCCGGCGGAGGCCCTGCGGGCCATACGCCAAGCGGCCACAATTTAATTACACCGCCTTTGAAAAAAGGCGATATATAAGGAGAAGTAAACATGGCAGTCGTCATTAGATTACAAAGAGTGGGCAAAAAAGCCCAGCCGCAGTACAGAGTCGTCGCGATCGAAAAGAAAACCGCGGTCGGTTCTGAAGCCAAAGAAGTGCTCGGCATTTATCATCCGTGCAACAAAGAAGCGTCCGAACAAATCAAATTGAACATGGACCGCGTGCAGCACTGGATTAAAAACGGCGCCAAACCGTCCGAAACGGTGGCCAGCCTGATTAAAAAAACCGAAGCCGCAGCCAAATAAGCCGTTATGAAAGAGTTAGCCACTATCCTTCTCAAATCCCTCTCCGCGAACCCGGAAAATGTGGTGGTGGAAGAAAAAGTTGAGAATACTAAAATTTACCTGACGACGAAAGTGTCCGCCGAGGACAAAGGCAAAGTCATTGGTAAAGACGGCTGCATTATTAAGGCCGTACGCACCGTGCTCAGCGCGGCGGCGGCCAAACAGAACGTGAAGGTCACGCTCAAGCTGGAAGACTAATGTTGAAAGTAGATGTCGTCACCGCGTTTGCGGACATGATAGACGGCCCGCTGGGCCAGAGCATCGTGGGCCGGGCGCGCAAAGCGGGAGTGCTGAAACTGGGGTTTACCAATCCCCGGGATTTTACAGACGATAAGCACCATACGCTCGACGACAGGCCTTACGGGGGCGGCCCCGGCATGCTGATGAAAGCCGAACCGCTTTACCTGGCCATAAAGAAGCTTCGCAAGAAAAACTCGGTGGTGATTTTAACTAGTCCGCGCGGACAGACGTTCACGCAGACTTTGGCCAAGAAACTGGCCAAAAAGAAGCACCTGATTTTCGTTTGCGGGCATTATGAGGGGATAGACGAGCGCGTGTATCCCGAGATGGACATGGAAGTCTCTCTGGGGGACTTTATCCTTACCGGAGGCGAACTGGCGGCTGCCGTGATGATAGACTCAATCACGCGGCTGGTGCCGGGGACTTTCAAGAAGCAGGATGTGACTGTTTCCGAATCCTTTGAAGAAGGGCTTTTGGAAGCGCCGCAATACACCCGGCCCGAGGTGTGGCGGGGCAAAAAAGTGCCCGAGGTGCTCCTGAGCGGACACCACAAACAAATGGAAGCGTGGAAACGGGAACAAGCGCTGGAATTGACAAAAAAATACAGACCCGATTTGCTAAAAACCTCTCAGGCAAAAAAGGCCGCAACGAAAAAGAGCGTCGCAAAAGCCGCCAAAACGGCCGTAAAAAAGACGCCAAAGAAAAAAACAACGAAATGATTTTCGGAGGAAGTAAGCGTTATGAACATCAACCAAATTAAACACAATCTTAAAACCAATCTCCCGTCTTTTAAATCGGGCGATACGGTGCGCGTGAAAGTGAAAGTCGTGGAAGGAGACAACGAACGCATCCAAGCCTTTGACGGCGTGGTCGTAGCCCGCAAAGGCAGCGGCATCGGAGAAACCTTTACCGTGCGCAAAATTTCGTTCGGAGTCGGCGTGGAACGCATTTTCCCGGTGCACTCTCCCCGTGTGGAAAGCATTGAAGTATTGAAACACGGCAAAGTGCGCAGAGCCAAACTGAACTACCTCAAGGAACTCTCCGGTAAAGCCGCCCGCTTGCAGGAAGTGAAAAAACCGACCAAAACCGCTGAAACGGCGGAAGAAGCTCCCGCGGCCGAAGCCGCCGAGGCCAAATAACCAAGCCTTCGGGCCAAATTATTTCCTCCAATAACGAAAAGCCCCCGGTTTAACCGGGGGCTTTTGTTGTCGGCAGATATATTTAATTTTCTCACCCCGAAGAGGGAAGCCTCCTTCGGACTCTTTTCGGTTTATGTGTTCCCTCCCACCGACGGGAAAGAACAACCTTATTTTTTCTTTTAAAACTTTTAGGGAATATTTTAAATATAACCTCACTTTCCGCTGCGTTTCGTATCCTGCGCCGCTCCATAGGGCAGAAAGCACACGGAAACGTTTATCCGTCAAATATTAATCTTTGCGATACAACCGGTAGCAGCTGCCCGTAGTCACTTTATTTGAGTATCCCATAATTTTTTGGCAAAAACTGCCGTCTTGCACGACATGACAGGCATATTCCCAACACAAAAGTTCTCCTTGATAAGGAGCGGAATGTTTATACACCAAGCCGCCGTAGCCGGAAATCATCGCCTGATTAAACACCGCGCCGCTTAGGGCCCCATGCGTCATAATACGCACTCCGTACGGATATTTGCCCATATTGTGATTGGAGGTGGCCAGCTGCCAAGGTGCCTGAGAAAAATCAGATGGCTTCACAGGGAAAGAATCCGAAAAATCTTCGCCCAATTCCTCAAAGTTGGCGGCGAATTTCCCGTTCTGCATAAAATACATCTGCTGTGCGTCATATACCTTTTTCGCCCACGGGAGCAAGGCGGCGGCACGGCTTTTTACCACCGCTTTTTGATATTGCGGCAAAGCGACGGCCGACAAAATGCCGATGATTAAAACAACCACTAACAGCTCTATCAGCGTAAATCCGGCGTTTTTATGGACGGAGAAAGATTTTTGATAAATTTTATTCATATGTAAAATTTATCAAAAAAAAAAAATGCGTCAAGCCCCGTTTACAGGAAACAGCACCCCTCATATAAACTCCCCTATTAAACGCCGGCCCTTGCGCAACCCCGGTTCTTTTTTATGCCGAAAGATTTTTATCCGACAAAAAGCCCCGCCTAAAAAGGCGGGGCAAAAAGCCTGAACTTTTTCCGGTTCCGGTCTATTTCCGTCTTTTGGCGGAACGTGCGGAAGCTTTGACCCGGGACGTTCTCTTAACGGCCTTTTTGGCCGGTTTGGAAACCGCCTTGGCCGCTTTTTTTGCTTTAGCGGCCGTACGTCCTTTCGGCGCGCGTTTTTCCATTGTCCGGGCGGCATTGCCTTGCGGCTTTTTTTCCGCCGCTTTTGCGGCGGATTTAGGGCCTTTATACCCCTCCAAAGCCAAAGGAAGCACCTCGTCCATATGTTTCACGGGAATTAAGGTCAGTTCTTTGCGCACCTTTTCGGGCAGTTCGGACACGTCCTTTTCGTTGGTGTGCGGAAACAAAATGGTCTTGACTCCTTCCCGGTACGCGGCCAAGAATTTTTCCTTAATGCCGCCCACGGGCAGCACACGGCCGGTGATCGTCACTTCTCCGGTCATGGCCAAATTCTTCTTGACCGGCAGCCCCGAGAGCAGACTGACCAGCGCGGACGTCACCGTGATACCCGCTGACGGTCCGTCTTTGGGCACTGCGCCTTCCGGGAAATGGATATGGAAATCGGTGCGGTCAAAATTCACTTTTTTGCCAAAACCGCGGCTGCGCGCATAGGTCAGCGCGGCGCGGACGGATTCCTTCATCACATTGCCCAGCATACCCGTCAAAATCAGCTGGCCTTTGCCCGGGATTTTCGTGGCTTCGATGGAAAGGGTTTCTCCCCCCACGCTGGTCCACGCCAAACCGGTGGCGATGCCCACGCCGTTTTCCTCGGCGGCAAAGTTGGAATATTTCGGCACGCCCAAGTATTCATACAAATTTTTGGCGTTTATGCTGATTTTTTTCCCGCCGTTCTCCACATATTGTTTGGCGGCTTTGCGGCACAAGGTACCGATTTCCCGGTCCAAATTGCGCACGCCGGCTTCCCGCACGTATTCGCGCATCATCAGCGCGACGGCGTCCTTGGAAATTTCCAGGCTTCCCTCTTTCAGCCCGTGCAGTTTCATCTGTTTGGGAATGAGGTAATTGTCGGCGATTTCGTGCTTTTCATAGTCCGTATAACCGGAGAAATCAATGATTTCCAAGCGGTCTCTGAGCGTGTTGGGGATGGACGAGAGCGAGTTGGCCGTCGTGATAAACAATACTTTTGACACGTCGTACGGAACATCCAAAAAGTGGTCCACGAAGTCTTTGTTCTGCTCCGGGTCCAACAGCTCCAGCAGGGCCGCCGCGGGGTCTCCGCGCCAGTCCGAACCCATTTTGTCTATTTCGTCCAGCAAAAAGACGGGGTTGGAGCTTTTGGCTTTGCTGATACCCTGGATGATACGCCCGGGCATGGAACCGATATACGTTCTGCGGTGACCGCGGATTTCGCTTTCGTCCCGCACGCCGCCCAAAGACATGCGCACAAACTTACGCCCGATGGCGCGCGCGATGGACTTGGCCAAAGAAGTCTTGCCCACTCCCGGAGGCCCCACAAAGCACAGCACCGGGCCGCGCAAGCCTTCCGTCAGCTTGCTCACGGCGATATATTCCAAAATGCGCTCTTTGGGTTTGTCCAGACCGAAATGGTCTTCATCCAGCACTTTTTTGGCGGCGGCGATATCCAGCACGTCCTGGGTGGTTTGGTTCCACGGCATATTGACCAGCCAGTCCAAATACGTACGCGACACGGTAGCTTCCGGAGAGAAGGGCGCCATTTTCTGCAGGCGGTCCAGCTCTTTTTCGGCCGCTTCTTTGGCGGCGGCGGGAAAGCCGTTTTTCTTAATCTTGGCGCGCAGGCCGTCCAATTCTTTTTGGAAATCGTCTTTTTGGCGCAATTCTTTTTGAATGGCTTTCATCTGCTCATTCAAATAATATTCTTTTTGGTTTTTCTCTATTTGCGCGCGGACTTTGGAGTGGATTTTTTCCTCCAATCCCAAAATTTCCACTTCGCTGGTAATAAGTTTCAAAATCCGTTCCAGGCGGTCTTCCACATTGTATGTTTCCAGAATTTCCTGCCGCTGCTCCGTCTTAACCATCATATTGGAAGCGATGGTATCGGCCAATTTGGACGGGTCTTCTATCTGACGCAGGAAAGAGACGCCTTCCACCGCAATCCGGTGCGAAACGCGGGCGTAGTGGTCAAATTCGTCCAGCACTTTGCGCATCAGCGCCTGTACGACGGGACTGTCGTCTTCTTGTTCTTCAATATAGCGCACGGTGGCAAACCAAGCGTTGGAGGGCTGGTTAAACTCCAGCTTTTCCACCTTGGCGCGCACCAACCCCTGAAGGAAAACTTTTAAGGAGCCGTCGGGCATTTTCAGCGACTGGGTAATTTCGGCCAAGACGCCGAAATGATAAATATCCTGCTCCGCCGGATCATCCACTTCAGCGGATTTTTGGGATAGAGCCAACACGTATTTGCCGGGAGCGGCCAAAGCCAATTCAATGGCGGAAACGGATTTTGGCCGGTCCACCGACAGAGGCAGCGACATCCCCGGAAACATCACCACGTCCCGTATCGCCACCGCAGGCACCACTTGAGGCAAAGAAAGGGTTCTTTTTCTTATTTCTTCCATATACTCTCCGTATTAAAAGGATAAATCTTTCCCCGGCGGCGCACAAGCGCGCTTTTGGGTTAGTTTAGTAAAGTATAGCAGATTATTTTAAAATTAGCAATTGTTTTATTAATCTGCTAATTTTAAATAAAGGCCACGGAAAATCCGCCAAACTCCCGCGGCTTGGATTTGTTGACGGAGAGCGGGCAGACGCTTTTTAAAATTTCCAGACCGGGGCACAAACTAACGGCCTAAAAATCGCCGGACAGACAAAGAACGCCCCGGTGCAAACCGGGGCGTTGCTCATGATTTGTTAAACTATTTTGTCAGCTTCAGCACTTCATCAATCAAACCGTACTCTTTGGCTTCCTGCGCAGACATGTAGTAGTTGCGTTCGCTGTCTTGGCGGACTTTTTCTTTATCCTGGCCGGTGTGCTTGGCCAAAATATCCAGCAAATGCTCTTTATTATCGCGCAATTCGCGCGCTTCAATTTCAATATCCGTCACCTGGCCGGAAATGCCGCCGCCCCAAATCAGCGGCTGGTGAATCATAATGCGCGAATGCGGCAGAGCGTAGCGGCGGCCTTTGGAACCGGCGGCCAA
Organism: uncultured Elusimicrobium sp.; assembly: GCA_946061795.1. Classification (GTDB taxonomy): domain Bacteria; phylum Elusimicrobiota; class Elusimicrobia; order Elusimicrobiales; family Elusimicrobiaceae; genus Avelusimicrobium. Next base: position 9,612 of record CAMGSK010000001.1, on the reverse strand, counting down.
CAGTACCGCGCCAAAACTCATAGCCTGCCCCATGCAAATGGTGGTAATGGGAGACTTGATAAACTGCATGGTGTCGTAAATGGCCAGTCCGGCGGTCACCATGCCGCCGGGAGAATTGATGTAGAGGTTAATCTCCCGCTGAGAGTCTTCCGCGTCCAAATACAACAACTGCGCAATAATCATATTTGCGCTGGCGGTATCCACTTCCCCCTCGCGTCCGCCCACAAAAATAATGCGGTCTTTGAGCAAGCGGGAAAACAAATCGTACCCGACGTTCTTTTCAATAATGGTAGGTATAATCATAAACGCTCCCTGTATATTCTGCTTACAATATATTTATTATACGAAAAATACTCCGCACGGCGCACGGAAACGAAAGCAAAAATAGGTCCAAATCACCTCTCCGTTTGGGTCCTATGGCCCTTATCAACAACGTATAAAAATTCTATAATTTTATATATTCATGAGAAGGAGAAATCAAAAATGATAAAAAAATACGTGGTTTTATTGATGCTGGGAATGTTCATATTGCCTATTTCTCTCAGCGCCCAGTCCCGCCAGCAGAATGGGAATAAGAACGGAGATGTCAAAGTCACGACGCTCCGTCCCGCCAAAAAACAAACTCCGCGCAAGAGAAAACAAGAAACTAAAAACCCGGAACAACAACAACAACAACAACCATACAGGCCCGTTGCCAATTCTATGGCCACCATTGGCTCTGAAATAAAGTTGGACTTACAACTTCCTGACGTCCATTTTTTAAAGAAAGCCAACGAAAAAGCTTCACAGGAAGCTGCCGCGGAAGAAACCACTGAGAAAATAACAGTTTGGACCTGCGCTTTTTGCGGGGAACCTATTTTGCACGATCATCAGAAATGCTCCGGCAAAGACAATCCGTTTGACCGCTGCACGCATACGGACTTGAACTGGGGCACGCCCCTTCATAAAGGCGAACACCGCGAAGGACGGGAAAAATCTACCTATAACGTCCCGTTTGAACCCAGCCAAGTGGAAGTTGCCCGGCCCGTTGCTCCCCAGCCGGCGGCCTCTGTAAGCTCTAAAGAAAATAAATAATTTTTCCCTCCGGAAATACTAAAACCTCTCGCCAGCAGACGAGAGGTTTTTTCTCATACCTTCTCTGCGTCGTCGTTGCCAGTTCACCCCGGGCGCCGGAGGGCAATTGCGTCGTTCTTTCATATAGCAGGCGCAAAACTTCCTCCATTCGCGTTTTTCCCATGCCGAATCTTCCCGGGAAATACGCCCGTTCTCTGCAGAAAAGCGGATATTATATATCCGCAGTAAAAACGGCAAAAATCCGTTCTTGCTGAGGCAGCTTAGTTTCCCCCCTTTGGAAAAAACAGATTCCGAACAAACAGATGCATAAAAGAAAATCAAATTTTCCAAACGGATTTTATCCATATTTTTTAAATATAAGCCCCCTGGCGCACCCCTTGAGAGGTTAGCAAAAACACAATCGCTGTACGCAAGGGCGGCGCGCATAAATTCCGGCGCAAACATACGGATTGTCCGCCGCCTTATCCATTGATGAAAAACTTTCAAAATACTAACAGAGTTAGTAAAGTGTTAAAAACAAAACAGACCGGGAACTATTGTATGGGCGTCTCCGAACCTAAGTTTCATTTTACACTTTACTAACTCAAACAACTTTTTTTTTGCTACAATAAAGACCGCAAGGCTTTGTACAAAACAAGCGGTCAAGACGGAGGAGACCCTGCGTGCCGCGAGGCGGCGGCACCCAACCGGAGGGCGGTTGTTTCTCTCTGCGCTTTTAGGCGTTTTTCCGTCTGAAGGGAAAGAAAAGACAAACCGATACTGCTTTTGTCTTATGTTAATATAGTAAGTTTTGTAAGCGTTTGTCAAGTTTTTTTCATTTTTCCCGTTCGCTTTAATTATATGGGAAAAATATGAATAAATTTGAAAAACAATTGGAAAAATGGAATAACGGCGTGTTGAGAGGAGCACAGGCCAAGTTAGCAAAAACATTGGGCGTTTCCACCGCCACCACCGCACAATGGGCCACGGGCAAACGCCATCCCTCCAAAGGATATATCAACAAAATGGCGGAACTGTTTTCCATAGATTTATTTGATGCATTAAAACTGTTTGACTCCCGCACAACAACTTATCCCGAACCCTCCCCGCGCATGCAGCTGTTAAGAGAAAAGACGGAGGAGGACGTCTATTCCGCCGGGACGGAAGAAGAATGTCAAAGCAATACGGTCAGGCTTCCGTTCCTAAATTCGGTGCCGGACGCTTTCCCGCAATATGACGAAAGCGAAATCATCGAATGGTGGAGCGTTCCCAGAAGATACGCTTTAGGCGCAAAATATATTATCCGCAGTTCTAACGCGGGTTTGGCTGACGCAAAAGACGGGGACGATTTGTGCTTTGTGCAACCGACGGACGTCCCGTCGGAGCAACACGTTATGTTGTGGAAAACGAATGAGGGATATCTTGCCGGGCACTACACCAAAAAGGGCGAAATACGCATTTTGCAGGGCTTAAACGCCAAAGACGCACCCTTGCCGCAGGGGCAAGCGTGCCCGCTGGGCCGCATCGTCCGGCGCATATGCGGAGTGTGACCCCTTGTTTTTTTTAAAAAAACGCTTATACTAAGGACACGCCCCTCCAATGCGTTTGGGGTATGCAGGACAGAAAATTTGTTTGCTTTGCCAGCCCGGCCTGAAGACGCCGGACGGCGGGCGGACATAGAAACTGGTCGGGCCGCGCCGGTCACGCACGCGTTAAGCGGCGGGATATAAGTACACGGCTTTGAAGCAGAAAAGACACGTTCCTTGAAATTGCAAAATTTGCACGCCGTAAGCGGTTCATCCGTTTCGGTCCGCTTCCACAGGAGGGAGCGGAGCCGCCGAAAACTTGGGCCGGAGCGAATGCGGATTTTGCCGGAAGAGTGGAACTGCCCTGTGACCGCCGAACCAACGTTGCGGGGAAGGAAAAAACATGCCAGAACAAAAGTAGAGTCCTCCGATACTATGCGGAGGGCTCTTTTTTTGCGCTTCAGGCATCTTAAGGAACATGGACTTGTCCTGTCCGCCGGAAAATATCCTTTGCTTTTTTCTGTCTAAGATTTCCACAACGCCGCTTCTATCCTGAAAAATTTATTTAAACGCTACCGCTCGGCTCAGTATTCTTCACATTTTTGAAAAAAATATTCTTATTTTATTTTACGACGGAGAAAAACATTTGGGAGATTTATGAAGAATTGAGGATTTAAGTAAATTTTGATATAATATGTCAAGGGTTTTTATGAATGCGGCCAATAATGTAATTGAAAATTTAAACAAGACGCAAGCCGCGTGCGCTCGGGCCTGCCTTCGGGCGGGCAGACGGCCGGAAGACGTAAATTTAATGGCCGTCACAAAATACGCCGCCGATCAAGACGTACTGACGCTGCTGGAGTCCGGCCGGATACGCCACATTGGGGAAAGCCGCGTTCAGCAGGCCGCCCAACGCTGGACAAAACCCTCTTTTGCAAAGTACAACATATCTAAACACTTCATCGGCCATTTGCAAAAAAACAAAGCGGCGCAGGCCGCCAAGCTGTTTGATTTTATAGATTCTATTGACGATATTGACACCGCTCTGCGCCTCAATGCATGCGCGCGCGCATTAAACAAAACGCTGGGCGTTTTGGTGCAAATCAAATTGACGGACCGCCAGACGCAATCCGGCGTGAGTTTTAACGAAGCGCCTTTGCTGGTTCAAGAGCTTAAAAAATTGGATTTTTTGCGTCCTTGCGGTTATATGGCCATTGCGCCCAAGACGGATAACCCGCAGTCTCTGCGGGGACTGTTCAAAAAAGTCCGTGAAGCTTTTGAACGGGATTTTCCGCCGCAACTGCCGCAGAGATTTCTGTCTCTGGGTATGAGTGAAGATTTTGAAACGGCGGTAGAAGAAGGGTCCACGCTGCCCAGGGTAGGCAGCAAACTGTTTGCTTCAAATTTGGAGGGAGTATGATTATTAAGGTCCGTGTTATCCCCACTTCGGGACGCAACGAAATCATCAGCCGCATCGGAAGCGTGCTGCGCATGAAAATCAAAAACAAAAAAGTGGACGACGACCCGGCCAACGCCATCATGAAAACTTTTTTGGCGGATTTCTTCGCCGTACGGGAAGATCAGATTATCATCGTCAAAGGCGCCAAAGGCAAAGAGAAAACGGTGGAAGTGCGCGATAAAAGCGAAGAAGAACTGCGCCAAATCATGGATTCCATTCCTTAAATCAACAGATTTGTGACAAACTCAAACGGCTCCTTAAAGGAGCCGTTTTTATAAATAGCTTGTTGTACTTTTCTGCTTGCCTAGCAGATAAAGAGGGCTAAAGTTCGCCATCTACATAAATAAAGCCCTGGCTTTCCAGTCCCCGGCAAATTTTTCGTCCTATATCCGTTAATTGAGTAAAGCAGGACTTGCACCACGTGCCCGCAGTGCCTTCACAAACTCCTCCTCCCTCATTCGTGACCCAAAACGAATAATTTCCATCCCTGCGGTTAACATCCATGCTTCCCCTTCCGTTGGTAATACACAAACCTTGATATTCAAAATATTTCGTTTGATACCAACCGTCCGTCCATGCGCCTCCGGAAAGCTCCGTCACGCCGAAGTCAGAAAAACAAGTTTGCTCCGAAGAGGGATTTTCCAAGATAAATAAAGAAGCAGCATCCGTCATCACTTTGATATTTGCCACGGCTTCCACTGCACGAGCCTTTTCCACCGTCGCCGTATATTGCGGCAATGCAATCGCAGACAAAATACCGATGATTAACACCACCACCAGCAGTTCTATCAGCGTAAATCCGGCGTTTTTTCCGCCGGAGAGAAATTTTTGATAAATTTTATTCATATGTAAAATTTATCAAAAAAAAAAAAATGCGTCAAGGCTCTTCCCGGCAACCAAACAACTCCTCTAACGACGAAAAAAATACCCCGGGCAAAAACCCGGGGCATTCTGGAAAAAGCGCAATATCCGGCTCAGCGCAGTTTTAAAGCCAGCTCATTGATTTCGGTGATTTCCGCCAAGGACAGGGAAGAGAGTTTTTGTTTCTCCGCGGAGGATACGGGAGCGCAAAACGCTTTTTTAAATCCCAGCCGCTGCGCTTCTTCCAGCCGGCGGTCCATTAACGGCACCTTGGCGATTTGGCCCAAAATGCCCACCTCGGCCAAGAAAATCCAGTCATGCGGCACGGCCGCGTCTTTGACCGAACTGATAACGGCGGCGCATATGGCCAGATCCAGCGCGGGGTCTTTGAGTTTTACCCCCCCGGCGATACTGACGTAAACGTCTTTATTGTCCAAGCTTAGCCCGACGTGCTTTTCCAGTGCGGCGAAAAGCATCAGACAGCGGTTCAAATCCACCCCCGTCGCCACGCGGCGCGGGAAGGGATAATGCGTCGGACTGGCCAAAGCCTGCACTTCGGTCAGCAGCGGGCGGGAACCTTCCAAAGCCAGCGTATAGGCGCGGCCTTTTAAGGCGGAACGGGCGGAAGTCTGCGCGAAATATTCTCCGGCGTTTTCCAGCCCTTCCAATCCGGCTCCCGTCATTTTAAACAGACCGATTTCCGAGGTGGAACCAAAGCGGTTTTTATGCGGACGCAACAGGCGCAGCACGTTGTCTTTCTCCGTGTCAAAATACAATACGCAGTCCACCATATGCTCCAAAATTTTCGGTCCGGCCAACTCTCCGTCCTTAGTGACGTGCCCCAACACGAAAGTGATAATGCCTTTGGGCTTGCACAAGCGTACCAGCTCGGCCGCGCATTCGCGCACTTGGCCGACGGTGCCGGCGGAAGACGTAAAATCCGGATGATATACGGTTTGGATAGAGTCCAGCACCAGCACGTCGGGATTTACCTTCTCCACGGATTCCACGATGTTTTGGATATTGGTTTCACAATGCAGAAAGATATTGTCGTTTTTCACGCCCAGTCTTTGGGCGCGGCCGGAAATTTGGCCAATGCTTTCCTCGCCGGAAATATAAAGGACTTTACGCTCTCTGGCCAAAGCGTCGGCCACCTGCAGCATCAGCGTGCTTTTGCCGATACCCGGTGCGCCGGCCAGCAGCGTCAGCTGACCTTTGACCAGCCCTCCCCCCAACAGGCGGTCAAACTCGCCGATTCCCGTGGGAATGCGCGCTTCATGGGCGGCCTTGCCTTCGGAAAGTTTAACGACTTCAGAGGAAAAATCCGTAAACGAGCGCGTGCGTTTTTCCTTTTTGCTTTCCTGCTGTTTCACTTCTTCCTGCAGGGTATTCCATTCGCCGCACTCCGGACATTTTCCGGCCCATTTTGGCGACTCATACCCGCATTTTTGGCACACGAACACCGTTTTAAATTTCATACCGCTCCTAACGCGCCATGGTGGCCAGACCGAAGAACGAAGAAATGTCCTGGTCGTTAAACGAGATATTGGCTTTTACGTTGAAATAGTTGGTTTCCATCGTATCGCGCATCCACGCGCCCACGGAGAAATACTTGCTCACGCGGTAATCCACGCCGTAGGAAAGATTGGGTTTATTGAACAAACGGCCGTTAATTACGCGGTCGCGTCCCCAGTCAGAAAATTCCACCCCGGCGGTAAAACGCTGCAAAAATTCATGATTGTAAAAAGGTTTGACTTCCAACGCCACGCCGCCCGCGCCGCGTATCATACCGGCGGAAATATTGGCCCAGCGGTTATACAACCCGAAACGCAAGTCCAGTTTGTTGCGCTCTATATAATCCTTGTCATCCAGGGTATCGTCTTCGTTGCCGACGTTGGCTATGCCCGCCCGGTAATACGTATAGCCACTGGACGGGAAAATTTCCAACGCCAAATCGCTGCTGGCCACTCCGGCGGAAGTGGCGTAGAAAAAGTCAAAATCCCAATACACGCGGAAACGGCTCATCTTGCCCACAAAAGATTTCACTTCCGTCATGGTGTCTTTCAGCTCGCTGACGCTTTGTTTGACCTGCGTCTTCATCTCTTCGTCCTTAATCAAAGTGCCCAGCACGCCGTCTTGATTGGCGATATTGTCCATCACGGCGTTTAACTTATCCGTGATTTGTTCCAAATTTTGCATAGACTGAGAGATGTAGGGACGTAGTGTGACCACCAGTTGGTTGACGTTGGCGGAAAGCTGGCGCACGTCGCGCATGGCTTCGTTAAGCTGGGCGCCGAACTGGCCCTGGTTGTTAATGCTGTCCACCAGCTGGCGGACGCTTTTCATCGTATCGGCGATTTGTTCGTCCATCGGTTTTTCGTTCAGGCCGGAAACATAATCCCCGTCTTTAAGCAGGCCCAACGCCTCTTCCCCCTGCGTGACTTTGACGTATTTGCTGCCGATAATGCCCGTCATTACCACGGAAAACTGGGCCCCTTTATATAAAGGCACGCCTTCATTGATGGCCGCCACCACGATGACTTTTTGGTTTTCTATTTTAATGGCTTTGACCTTTCCCACTTCCACGCCGGAGAGTTTCACCGCGGCTTTGACCGGCAAGCCGGAAACGTCGGCAAATTCCACGTTCAAATCATAGGTGCGGGTAATGGAAAATCCGCCCAAAAAATACAAACTAAATCCCAGGACTATCAGCCCCAGCACGGTAAATACGCCTAATTTTGTTTCCGGTTTCATGATTTTATTCTACCTTAAATGAATTTAAATAATTTTGTTGGCATGGAAGCCGTCTAATTTTTCATTAGTTTCATTTGTATGGGCCCGTGGCTGGAGCCGTCCACAAACTGCCGCACGTACGGATTATCCGTCTTGCGGAAATCTTCCGGCGTGCCGTAAAGCATAATTTCCCCTTCGTACAAAAAAGCGATATAGTCCGATATTTTAAACGCCGAATGCATGTCATGCGTAATCACCACGGAAGTGACGCCGATTTTCTTTTTCATATCCAGAATCAGATCGCTGATAATATCGGACATGATCGGGTCCAGGCCGGTGGTCGGTTCATCGTATAAAATACATTGCGGGCTGACGGCCAGCACGCGCGCCAAACTGACGCGTTTGCGCATTCCGCCGGACAGCTCGGACGGGTTTAAACGGGCCACTTCTTCTTTCAGGCCCACCATGGCCAGTTTTTCTTTTACCACATCAGCGTAGCGGGATTTGGGAACGTCGGTCAGATATTGCAGCCCGAACGCCACATTTTCTCCCACCGTCATAGAATCAAACAACGCGCTGTCTTGAAACAAATATCCAAAATGCCGCCGCACCGCCGCCAAACGCACGGGATCGGTCACACGGGTGATATTTTTGCCGTTGACCAAAATTTCGCCGGAAGTGGCGTCTTCCAGCCGCATCAGGCACTTAATCAGCGTACTTTTGCCCGAGCCGGAACCGCCCAGAATGGAAGTCACCTTCCCTTCTTCAATTTTTAGGTTCACGTCTTTGAGCACCACGTGCGAACCGAAACTTTTGCGCAAATGTTTTATTTCTATCATTTAAATTCCGAACGCCGTCAAAATAGCGGTCAAAAAATAATCCAGCACCAAAATCATTACAATGCACGTGACCACCGCTCCGGTGGTGGCTTTGCCCACCCCTTCGGCTCCGCCGCGGGTGCTGACGCCTTTGTAGCAGCAGACCGTCGCCACCAGAAACGCAAAAATAAAAGACTTCAAAAATCCGTGCATAAAATCGGCGCTGTCCATAAAGGTGTTAATATCGGTCAAATATACTTCGCCCGGCACCCCCAGCGCATACACCGCCACCAAATATCCGCCCACTACGCCGAACAAATTGGAAAAAAGCGTTAGAATGGGCATCGTCAGCAAAAACGCAAACATACGGGGAATGACCAAATATTGCGTAGGATTGGTTCCCAGCGTGTAAAGTGCGGAAAGCTGTTCCGTGACCGCCATGGTGCCGATATGCGCCGTCACGGCGGCTCCGGCGCGGCCGGCCACCACCACGCCCGTCAGCACGGGGCCAAGTTCGCGGATGAGGGAAAACGCCACAATCGTGCCCACAAAAATCGGTTCGCCGAAAATATTGCCGATGGTATTTCCCGCCTGCAAAGCCAGCACCATGCCGGTAAACAGGCTGGTCAGCGCGGTCACGCCGAAAGAATCCACCCCTATCGTCACGCTCTGGCGCACAAACTGGGAAAATTCAAACCGAGAACGCACCAGCCAAAACCCGATGGAGCGCACCATATCGGCCGCGCCGCCCACCTGATTCATCCACCGCAACATCAATTTGCCCAGAGAAGTAAACATAATTTACTCTTTATAAAACCTCGGGACGCGCGCCGTCAAAAGCGTGGTCAGTTCATAATCAATCGTGCCCGCCTTGTCCGCCAACTCCCTAGCGCGGATTTCTTCCCCGCCCTGCCGGCCGATTAACACCACTTCGTCCCCGACCCGCGCCTGCGGGACGGACGTCAAATCCACCATGCACATATCCATGGTAATATTGCCCAGCACGCGGCAGCGGCGGGCCCCTATCAGCACTTCGGCCCGGTTGGAAAGCGCGCGCAAATATCCGTCCCCGTACCCGACGGGAATGGTGGCCACTTTCATGGCGCGCGGGGCGATAAAGCTGCGGTTATAACTGATGCTTGCGCCCGCGGCCACGTCCTTC